>SBHH01000113.1 GCA_006226265.1 Alphaproteobacteria bacterium
TGCATTCCTTTTTTCACTGAATTTCAAGCCCGGAAAGAATCCCGTTCCCACCGGGAAAATCCCGCCGGCCCATGCGATTTCGAAAGGGAAGACGCAGAAAAAACCTGAAACAAAAGCCGTAAATCCGGAAAATTTCTGGGAAGCATGGCACACTCATAGGGAGTATTTAATAAAACTCTCCATGCTCTGGATGAACGTGAGCGCGGCAGATGCGGAGGACGCCTTCAGCGACGCAACCATCCGGGCCTATGAGAAATATGCCGCCCATGCGCCGCAAATCAGTAACGAGCGTGCCTGGTTCGCACGGCTTCTTCATAACATCTGTATCGACCGGCATCGCAGCAACAGCCGTATCCGCAATCTCTATGACAGAATCAAGGAGATCAACAATATCGATTTCACAGTCCTGGAAAACGGTACGCCGACACCGGAACATAGTCTTCTGAATAATGAGCTTGGCCGGATAATGACGCGCGCCATCGGAGAGTTGCCGGACCGGCTTCGCGCTCCGGTTATCCTTCGTCTTGTGCAGGGCGAGGAATATGACGATATTGCCCGCGCCCTCGGCATTTCCAATGACAACGCACGTAAACGGGTTCAGCAGGCGCGTATTCTTCTCCGCCAAAGCCTTGCCGGTTTGCGCGATTGACCGCATTGCTCCCCGGCTTTAATTTCAATTCACTATCGACAGCCGCCTGTCAAATCGGGTAACGATAGAGCATGAGTACCAGTCGGCCCCACAGGCCGGCGAAGTAGCTGGGGAGCTATTTTTTATGAACGACCGCAGACCTGCGCGTGATCCACGCGTGGACACGGCGCTTTTGGTGTCGGATGAAGTAAAAACCACCACCTGTTACATGTGTGCCTGCCGTTGCGGCATCAAGGTACATCTGAAAAACAACAAAATCCGCTATATCGAAGGCAATCCCGATCATCCGATTAATGGCGGCGTGCTCTGCGCCAAGGGGTCGGCCGGGATCATGCAGCAGAATTCCCCGGCGAAACTTCGAAAGCCGCTTCTCCGGACGGGGGAACGCGGCAAGGGCGAATTCAGGGAAATTGAGTGGGAAGAAGCCCTTTCTCTCGCGACCGAATGGCTGCAGGAGGCGCGCGGGACCGATCCGTCCCGCCTTGCCTTTTTTACCGGACGAGATCAGTCGCAGAGCTTCACCGGCTGGTTCGCCAAGCAATATGGAACGCGGAATTTCGCGGCCCATGGCGGCTTCTGTTCCGTCAACATGGCGGCGGCGGGACTTTACAGCATCGGCGGCGCTTTCTGGGAGTTTGGCGAGCCGGACTGGGAAAAGACAAAATATTTCATGATGTTCGGCGTGGCGGAGGATCATGATTCCAACCCGATCAAGATCGGACTTGGCAAGTTGAAGACGCGGGGCGATGCGAAATTCGTCTCCGTCAATCCGGTCCGCACCGGCTATTCTGCCATTGCTGACGAATGGCTCGGCATCCGGCCCGGCACCGATGGCCTGTTCGTCCTCTCGATCATTCAGGAACTCCTGAAAGCCGACAAGATCGACTGGAATTATCTCATCCGTTATACCAACGCGCCCTGGCTGGTGATCCGCAATCCGGGCGCCGCGAATGACGGCCTGTTTGCGCGGGGGGATGACGGCAAGCCCCTGATGGCCCTGAAAGATAAGAGCATCGTTTCCTCCGAGACGACAGACGGAACACCGGTTCTCGTCGGCGAATACAAGCTCCCCTCCGGTGAAACTTGCGTGCCTGCCTTCCAGATCATGGCGGAGAAGTATCTCACCGATGACTATAGCCCGGAACGCGCGGCGAAGGAGACCGGCATCGATGCCGCGACCATCCGCCGGATTGCCGCCGAGCTGGCCCACGCCGCGTTTGAGGAGGAAATCACTCTTGATATCCCTTGGACAGACTGGGCGGGCCGGAAACAGGATAAAATGATCGGCCGTCCCGTTTCGATGCATGCGATGCGAGGCATTTCCGCCCATTCGAACGGGTTCCATACCTGCCGCTCCATTCATCTCTTGCAGATGTTGCTGGGCTCCGTCGATGTTCCGGGCGGCTTCCGGCATAAACCGCCCTTCCCAAAACCCTGTCCGCCGGGCGGGGGTGCTGCGGGCAAGGTGACGACAGCCAACACGCCTCTCAATGGCATGCCGCTCGGCTTTCCGACAAGCCCCGAGGACCTCATCATCGACGACGCGGGCAATCCCTTGCGCATCGACAAGGCCTATAGCTGGGAATATCCGATTGCGGCCCATGGCCTCATGCATACGGTGATCCGGAATGCCTGGGAAAAAGAGGGGCCGGAGATCGATGTCCTCTTCATGTATATGGCCAACATGGGCTGGAACAGCTCCATGAATGTGCCGGACACGGTGCGCTATCTCACCGACAAGAATGAGGATGGCAGCTACCGCATTCCGAAGATCATCTATTCCGATGCCTATTATTCGGAAACGGTGCCCTATGCCGATCTGATCCTGCCCGACACGACGTACTTAGAGCGTTGGGACTGCATCTCTCTCCTCGATCGGCCAATCTCGACCGCCCATGGCCCGGCAGATTCCATCCGTCAGCCGGTAGTGCCGCCCGATCGGGATGTCCGGCCCTTTCAGGATGTGCTGCTCGATCTCGGCGCGCGGCTGAAACTGCCGGGGTTTGTGACCGAGGCTGGCGATGCGGCTTATCCCGGCGGCTATGCCGATTATATGGTCAATCATGAACGGATGCCGGGGCTTGGACCCCTTGGCGGCTGGCGCAATGCGGACGGCTCCGGCAAGGGGCGGGGTGCGCCCAATCCCAACCAGTTGAAAGCCTATATCGACAATGGCTGCTTCTGGATCAAGCCCTTCACGGAAGAGCAATCCTATTACAAGTTCGCCGGTAAATCCTACCTTGAGGAAGCGGTTCGCATGGGCTGGATCGGCAAGGCCGACCGGGTCGTCATGCATATTTATTCGGAGCCCTTGCAGAAGTTCCGTCTTGCGGCGGAAGGCCATGGGGATATCCAGCCGCCAGAGGAGATGCGCGACCGGCTGAAAAACTATTTTGATCCGCTGCCCATCTGGTACAAACCCTTCGTGGAGGAGGCAGTGGACGGCGACGAATATCCGCTTCATGCGGTGACGCAGCGGCCGATGCATATGTACCATAGCTGGGGATCGCAGAACGCCTGGCTACGTCAGATCACGGCGCGGAACCCGCTCTTTATCTCTGCTGATCTTGGCCACGACATGGACATCGCCGATGGCGACTGGGTCTGGATTTCCTCGACCCACGGCAAGGTGAAGGCGGAAGTGAAGCTGATGGAAGGGGTCAATCGCCAGACGGTCTGGACATGGAATGCCATCGGTAAGCGAAAAGGCGCCTGGGGCCTTAAGGAAGATGCGCCGGAGGCGACCAAGGGCTTTCTTTTGAACCAGATCATACCGGAACTTCTGCCGCCACGCGCCGATGGCTATCGCTACAGCAATTCCGATCCCGTGACGGGTCAGGCCGCCTGGTATGACCTCCGCGTGAAAATCGAGAAATGCGCCGCCCATGAATGTGGCGAAACCGCCCCGATGATGCCATCGCAAAACCATCTTATCGGAGGTCCTGCGCCGCTCGATATCTCCCGCTACGGAGAGGATCTGAAGGGAAGCCCAAGCGGAATGCCGTCAGTTCGCCAGAAAGACTGGATCGGTAACCGCGAGGAAAATGCCGAGACGGCGGGCCTCCGTCCCGGTCATGGCAATAAAGTGACCGCATTTGAAGTCGAGGAAAAAGAATAATGACGAGCCTTCCCACAACAAAGCCGGAAAAGAAGCTTGGCCTCGTCATCGATCTTGATATCTGCGTCGGGTGCCATGCCTGCGCGGTGAACTGCAAGGAATGGAATACGGGCGGACATTCCGCGCCGCTTACCGATATCGATCCTTACGGCGCCGATCCGAACGGCGTCTGGTTCAACCGCATCCATAGTTTTGAAGTCACGAATGACGAGGGAGAGGGTCGCACCGTCAATTTCCCGAAAAGCTGCCTGCATTGCGAGGATGCGCCCTGTGTCACCGTCTGTCCGACCGGCGCCTCCTACAAGCGGGAAGAAGACGGCATTGTCCTTGTGAATGCGGATCATTGCATTGGCTGCAAGCTCTGTTCCTGGGCCTGCCCTTACGGCGCGCGGGAATATGACGAAACGGCGGGCGTGATGAAGAAATGCACGCTTTGTGTGGACAAGATCTATAACCCGAACCTGCCGGAGGAATCCCGCGTTCCGGCCTGCGTCTCGACCTGCCCGGCGGGCGCGCGGTCCTTCGGCGACTTTGCCGATCCGGAATCCGATGTCAGCAAGCTGGTCGCAAGCCGGGGCGGCTTCGATCTGATGCCGGAGCAGGAGTGCAAACCCACCAATAAATATCTGCCGCCGCGCCCGAAAAAGCTGGGTCAGGCCGCCGATGATATTCAGGCGCTTACGCCCATCGCCGATAATTCCGCAGGCGTCATCGCCCGCTGGATCGACAAGTTCCTGTCTGCGTAAGAGGTTCCGTTAAATGCATCCGGCCAAATCCGTTATCTTCTTCACGACCGCTTCCGGTGCGGGCTACGGGCTTCTGTTCTTTCTGCTTCTGGGCAGCCTGTTCGGGATTATTCCCGGCGATTTCTGGTTCCTCTTTTTAAGCTTCGGCCTTGCCTATTTCCTGATTACGGCAGGGCTCTTGTCCTCGACCTTCCATCTTGGCCATCCGGAGCGGGCCTGGCGCGCGCTCACGCAATGGCGCTCCAGTTGGCTGAGCCGGGAGGGGGTGATGGCGATCCTCACTTATATCCCGAGCGGTCTTTATGCGATTTTCAAACTGTTTCTGCCGGAAACGGGCGGGGCCGCTGTTGCGGTTCTGGGCGTGCTCGGGGCTATTGCCTGCATCATCACTGTCTATTGCACGGCGATGATCTACGCCAGCCTGAAGCCGGTCCATGCCTGGGCGAACCATTATGTTCCGCCAGGGTATCTGCTGCTTTCGGCAGCAACAGGGGCAGTACTGGTCAACTGTCTGATGGTACTTTGGCGGGCGGAGGTCTTTCTTCCGTCCTGGCTTGCGGTGCTGCTGCTTGGTGCGTCGCTTTTCTGGAAGATCCGTTACTGGAAGTTTCTGGACGGAACAAAAAGCGTTTCAAGCCCGGAAAGCGCCACCGGCCTTGGCGAGTTTGGCCGTGTCCGCCTTCTGGAGGCGCCGCATACCGAAGCCAATTATCTGATGAAGGAAATGGGCTTTAAAATCGCCCGGAAACATGCCGCGAAGCTCCGCTGGATCACGCTTCTTGCGGGCTTCGCCCTGCCGCTTCTGCTGATCGTTCTTTCGATGAATGTGACGGGGGGCTTTGCCGCGTTTCTTGTAATTCTATCCGTTGCCTCGGCGGCTATCGGTATTCTTGCCGAGCGCTGGCTCTTTTTCGCGGAGGCGCGCCATACGGTCGGGCTTTATTACGGGGCGGAGCACGCCTGACCCTTATTGTATAAACAATAAAAAAGGCGACCCGTCGAGATCGCCTTTTCTTTTGACTTTATCAGTGCTTAACCGGCGCGGGAGCCGGATTTCGTCCGGCGAGCAGTTGGACGTTGACGAGACGGAGCTGCATCCTTGTTCGCGCGCTTGAGAAGTTTAAATCCCGGCTTGCCTTTATTCTTGCTGACGGTTTTCTTGACGCGTTTGCGAAACGGCTTGACGTAGCCGTCGTCCGCCTTTTCAGTATTTTGACGCGGCGCGCGTCCTGGCCGTCCGGGACGATGCTTTTTCTTTTCCGGTGCTGATGCGGGAAGGGGGAAAGGGTGCTCGTCATCTACGGTTACCTTCTGTTTGAGTGTCTGTTCGATATTGCGAAGCAGGTTCTTCTCCCGCGGCTCGCAAATCGAAATGGCAATGCCGGAGGCTCCGGCGCGGCCTGTGCGGCCAACGCGATGGATGTAGTTTTCAGGCTCCATCGGCAAGTCATAGTTGATGACATGGCTGATGCCGCTGACATCGATCCCGCGCGCCGCGACATCGGTCGCGACGAGGATGGAAAAACGGCCGTTCTTGAAGGCGCGCAACGTACGTTCGCGGGCTCTCTGGTTCAAATCGCCATGGATCGGGGCGGCTTTTCGTCCCTCAAGTTCGTTCTCGATCTCGGCGGCCAGCTTGTCGGCGGTCGCCTTGGTCCGCACGAAGACCAGAACCCGTTCCTTCGCCTCGTCATCAAGAAGATGCATGAGAAGCTTTTTCTTGTCCGTCGATTTAACCATCAGGACCGAATGCTCGATAGTCGCGGCAACGGCGGTATCGCGCTTCGCCTCGACGAATTGGGGATTGCGCAGAAGCTTTTCCGACAGTTTCTTGATCGGCGCGCTCATGGTGGCCGAGAACATTACCGTCTGGTGATCTTCCGGCAGCTGTTCAGCGATGAAATTCACATCGTCGATGAAGCCCATGTCGAGCATACGATCGGCTTCGTCCAGCATGAAGCTTTCGACATTGTCGAGCTTCACCGTGCCCCGCTTCATATGATCCATCAGGCGACCTGGCGTCGCGACGAGAATATCGACACCACGCTGCAGCTGCTGCAGCTGCGGGCCATAGGGGGCGCCGCCATAGACGACGGTATGGAAAAGCTTCATGCCGCGCGTGAAAACGCGGATGCAAAGGCCGATCTGGATTGCAAGCTCGCGCGTCGGCGCAAGAATGATCGCAGTCGGCATATAGGATTTCGGCTTCCGCCGTTCATGCTGCAGGCGCTGCAGAAGCGGCAGGATAAAGGCCGCCGTCTTGCCACCGCCCGTCTGGGCGATACCCATCAAATCTGCCCCGTCGAGAAGATGCGGGATGGCCTGTGCCTGGATCGGCGTCGGCGCAGAGAATCCCTGCTTCTCAACAGCACGGAGCAGGGGCCCAACAAGGTTGAGCTCGGTAAACTGGGTCATATAGATCGTGTGTCCTTAAAAACATTTAGGCCCCGCCATGGTGCGGGGCATCGAGGGCCAAAGAGGTGAGAACTGTTTCTCCTGGCCCTTTTCCGAATGTCCGGGGACATTTGACTGGCGACAGTGCAATTTGCTGCGGAAATACTGTTCATAAACCTGACTTTTTCACTACGGTTTCCCGCAGGCCCCTGCATATGCGCGAATTTGCCTAAAAAGTCAAGGAAAGATGAAAAGAGGGTTAATTGGAAAAGAGCATTTCAATCCATTTGTTTTCCGGGTTTTCATCTTCCCTGCCACCGCATAAGATAGCCCGGTGAAATGTCAGAGTTAAAGCCGGACAATAAATACTCCGGAGACAGAAAGGTCTGTTATGGAACTGCAAAATATCGTTGATGAAGTCATGCTGGTCGTCACGACCTACGGCCTTAATGTTATTGGCGCGATCATTATCCTGATCATCGGCAATATCATTTCGAAATGGATACCCTCAATCCTGAGAAAGATTATGAACCGGCGGGATATCGATCCGACCGTTATCGGCTTTCTCTGCAGCCTGACCCGTTTTGCCCTGCTGGCTATTACAATCTTGCTGGTTCTTGCACAGTTCGGCGTCCAGACCGCCAGCCTGATCGCCGTTCTTGGCGCCGCCGGCCTCGCCATCGGTCTCGCCCTTCAGGGGACGCTCAGCAATGTGGCGGGCGGCGTGATGCTGCTTATTTTCCGCCCTATGCGCGTCGGGAACTATGTTGAGGCAGGTGGTCATGGCGGCACGGTCAAGAATATCGGCCTTTTCACGACCGAACTTGCGACCCCCGACAATATCCAGATCATCGTGCCGAACTCTTCGGTCTGGGGAAATGCGATCCGTAACTTCAGCTTCCATCCGACACGGCGCATGGACCTCGTGATAGGCATTTCCTATGAGGATGATATCGACAAGGCCCGCAGCATCATCGAGCGGTTGATCCTTGCCGATGAACGCTCCCACAAAGAGCCTGCACCGGTGATCGAGGTGATCGAGCTTGCTGATAGTTCGGTGAATTTCACGGTCCGTGTCTGGTGCGATAACGGCAATTACTTCCCGCTTAAATTCGCGCTTACCAAGGCGATCAAGCAGACGTTCGATGCGGAAGGGGTCAGCATCCCGTTCCCGCAGCGTGATGTGCATCTGATCAAGGAAGACTAAGCTCCGTCTTTTGGGGACCGGCGGTTATTCAGCCGCCGGTCTTTTTATGTCCGGCGCCTGTTCCAGGGGTTCCAGATTGCGAAGCTCGGCAATGACCGCACGGCCAAGCTCATTGATACGGAGTTCCGGATATTGGGCCGTC
>SBHH01000161.1 GCA_006226265.1 Alphaproteobacteria bacterium
AGGATTTTCATTCTCTCCGAGGACGAGCGCAGTGCCGTGATCAAACGGGCGGGCTCCCTGCCGCTTGGCATCACCCCCTATTACGCGAGCCTGATGAGCCGGGATGACCCGGCGGACCCGTTGCGCCGGACGCATATTCCGGTTGGCGATGAGTTCCTGAAGGGTCCCGGCGAAGCGGACGATCCGCTTGGCGAGGATCATGACGCGGCGGTGCCGGGTCTCGTCCATCGTTATCCGGACCGCGTCCTCTTTCTGGCGACCGGTTTCTGCTCCACCTATTGCCGCTATTGCACGCGCTCGCGCATGGTGGGCGAGGCGGGCGGGGAATATGATTTCTCCCGCTCCCAGTGGGAAAAGGCCTTCGCCTATATCGAGGCGCATCCGGAAATCCGCGACGTGCTGATTTCGGGCGGAGATCCCCTGACTTTGTCCGATGACCGGCTGGATTACCTCCTGAAGCGCCTTCGCGCAATCGAACATGTGGAGTTTATCCGCATCGGATCGAAGATTCCGGTCGTGCTGCCGATGCGCATTACCCGTGCGCTCACGGCGACGCTTAAAAAATATCATCCGCTCTGGATGAGCATTCATGTCACCCATCCGGACGAACTGACGCCGGAAGTGACGGTCGCCACCGCGCGCCTTGCCGATGCGGGCATTCCGCTCGGCAGCCAGACCGTGCTTCTGAAAGGCATCAATGATGATATTTCCGTCATGAAGCCGCTGATGCATGGCCTGTTGAAACGGCGGGTAAAACCCTATTACCTTTATCAGTGCGACCCGATCACGGGCTCGGCCCATTTCCGCACGCCGGTTGCCAAGGGCCTCGAAATTATCGAGGGACTGCGCGGTCATACCACCGGTTATGCGGTGCCGACCTATGTAATTGACGCACCGGGTGGCGGCGGTAAAATTCCGCTTCTGCCGGATTATGTCGCGGGTCGCGATGGCGACGACCTCCTGCTTCGGAACTACGAGGGCGGGGTCTATCGCTATCATGATCCGGATGGCGAGATTGGCGCGCCCGTTCCATTGCGGGAGGCCGCGGAATGAAACTCGGTCTCGTCTATGACCTGCGCGACGATTATCTCGCCCGCGGCTTCACGGAAGAGGAAACGGCCGAGTTCGATGCGAAAGAGACCATCGATGCGCTCGCAGGCTCCTTCAAACGCCTCGGCTGGGATGTCGTTCCCGTTGGCTGCGGCCAGGACCTCGCCCGCCGGTTTGCCGCCGACGAGCGGTTCGACCTTGTCTTCTCGATTGCCGAGGGGCTGAAAGGCCGCTCGCGCGAGGCGCAGGTTCCCGCCCTTTGCGAGATGTTCGATCAGCCTTACGTCTTTTCCGATCCGCTCACCATGGCGGTGACGCTCGACAAGGGGGCGGCGAAGCGGATTGTCCGCGATGCCAATGTGCCGACCGCCGACTTTGACGTGATTGCAAATGCGGAGGAAATCTCGGCAACGCGGCGGAATTTCCCGCTTTTCCTGAAGCCGCTGGCGGAGGGAACGGGCAAAGGCTGCGGCGGTCGTTCCCGCGTCGAAAACGAGGCGGAGCTTAAAGGCGAGGCGGCCCGCCTGATCGTGGAATTCAGGCAGCCTGTGCTGGTCGAAAGCTATCTTCCGGGGCGTGAGTTCACCGTCGGCATTCTCGGCAACGCCCGGGAGGCCCGCGTGATTGGCGTGATGGAAATCATTGTTGCGACCGACACCGACAAGGGCGCCTATTCCCTTGCCGTCAAGGAAAACTGGGAGGAACATGTCACCCTCTCCCTCGCCGATGATATCGAGGCGCGGCTCGCAGGTGCGCGGGCTCTCGACGCCTATCACGAGCTTGGCTGCCGCGATGCCGCGCGCGTCGATATGAAGTCGGATGGGTTTGGCTCGCCGCAATTTCTGGAGGTCAACCCGATTGCCGGATTGCGGCCCGATCATTCCGATCTGCCGATGCTGGCGGAGAAGGCGGGGCTTTCCTATGATGCGCTGATTGGCGGGATCGTCGCGGCGGCCTGCGTCCGGCAGGGAATTCCTTTACCGCGCGGGCACCGGCGGCAGGCGGCCTGAAAAACAGCAGCAACGGGAAAGAGGGAGGGGGAGGAAACTCCCTCTTTCTTTTTCTGCGCCCTTTATTTGGATTAATCCGCCTCTTAAATGTCGTCAGGGCAATGAAATTTGTCCAATAACGGCTGGTTTCACCCCGATCCATCCTTTAGAACAGAAATAAGAAGCAATCTTTTCTAAAGCAGGGCAGGGGGAATGATGCTCCGTTCGATGCGGACAGCCGGCGAATGAACGATCTTTCTGCAGGGGTGATGGCCGCCTTCGGCCTGATTTTCAATCTGGATCACAATCTGGTGGAAATTTCCTTGCGTTCGCTTGCCGTGACTTTCTCCGCCATTGCCATCGCCTCTCTGATCGGCCTGCCCTTCGGGGCCTGGCTCGCCGTCACCCGCTTTCGCTATCGCCGCGTGACTATAGCAATTCTAAACGCGCTGATGGGCCTGCCGCCGGTGGTAGTTGGGCTGGTGCTGTATGTGCTCCTCTCGCGATCCGGTCCCTTTGGTGTGCTCAATCTTCTTTTCACGCCGACGGCCATGATCATCGCGCAAACCATTCTTATTCTGCCGATTGTCGCCTCCCTCGCGCATCAGGCCCTGCGCGAGCTCTGGTTCCAGTATCATGATCTGCTGATCTCCATCAACACCAGTAAATGGCAGCGGATGGGCGCGCTTCTTCTCGACGGGCGGCGCTCGCTTCTCACCGCCGTGCTGACGGGCTTTGGCCGCGGGATTGGGGAGATTGGCGCGATCATGATCGTCGGCGGCAATATCGATCATTTGACCCGCGTTCTCACGACGGCCATCGCGCTCGAAGTCAGCAAGGGGAATTTCCCGCTCGCCATCGGGCTTGGCATCGTCCTCATCCTGCTCGCGATCCTGATCAATATCGCAATCCATATCCTTTCCCGCACGGAACGGGAGGGAACATGGTAACCTCCATCCTTCCCCTGAAACTCGAAGAAGCAACAGTTCGAAAGGGCGGATCACGCATTCTGGGCCCGCTCGACCTTACCCTCGACGGAGAGGGATGTACCATTCTTCTCGGGCCGAACGGGGCGGGCAAGACGACGCTTCTTCGCCTCCTGCATGGCCTCGACCGGACGAGCGGCGGCCAGGCCCGCTGGGCCACGCCACGGGAAGAAGCCTATCTTCGCCAGTCTTTCGTTTTCCAGAGCCCGGTCGTGATGCGGCGGAGCGTGCGGGACAATATTGCCTATCCGCTCCTCGTCCGGGGAGTGGGCCGGAAAGAGGCGCGCGAGAGGGCGGTCGAATGGATCGCCCATGTCGGCCTTGCGGGCGCCGACGACAAACCGGCCCAGATTCTCTCGGGCGGAGAAAAGCAGAAACTCGCCATCGCCCGCGCGCTCATCATCAAGCCGGAGGTCCTGTTCCTCGACGAGCCCGCCGCCAATCTCGACGGCACCTCGACCCGCGATATTGAGGCGCTGATCCTCCGGGCGGCGCGGGCAGGCACCCGGATCGTCATGGCGACCCATAATTTCGGTCAGGCCCGGCGCCTCGCCGATGACATCCTGTTCATCTATCGCGGCCGCATTCATGAGCGGGGACCGGCGAAGGAATTTTTCGCAGGCCCCGAAACCAAGGAAGCAGAGACTTTCATAAAAGGAGACCTGTTGTTATGAAACTTTTATCCCTTTTTTCCGCCCTGCTGCTGTCGGTTCTCGTCAGTGCGAACGCGCTCGCCGACGATATCAAGATGGCGGTCACGACCTCCTTTCATAATTCGGGGCTTGCCGATGTGCTCCTGCCTGCCGCGAAGAAGGACCTCAATCTCGATATCTACCTTCTCATTGTCGGTACGGGGCAGGCGCTGAAGCTCGGCCGTCAGGGCGATGTCGATGCGGTCCTCGTTCATGCGCGGGCGGCAGAAGAAAAGTTCCTGGCGGGCGGCTATGCCACCCACCGGCGCGAGATCATGTATAACGACTTCGTGCTGATTGGCCCGAAGAACGACCCCGCCGGCATCGCAAAGGCCAAATCGGCGATCGAGGCTTTTACCGATATCGAGAAGAGCAAGTCGATCTTCGTGAGCCGGGGCGATGACAGCGGCACCAATAAGAAGGAACTGTTGATCTGGAAGAAGGCCGGACTGGACCCGAAGAAGTTCGTGGGGAACTGGTACCGGGCGAGTGGGTCCGGCATGGGGGCAACGCTCAATACCGGCGTCGGCATGAACGGCTATGTCTTCACCGACCGGGCAAGCTGGCTGAATTTCAAGAACAAGGGCGATATGAAGCTGCTCTATGCGGGGGACCCTCTCCTTTTCAACCAATACGCCTTCCTGCCGATCAACTCGGCGAAATATCCGCAAGTGAAAAGCGATTTAACCAAGAAGCTGGAAGACTGGCTCTGCAGCCCGAAGGTGCAGAAGATGATCGGTGAGTATGAAATCGCCGGGCAGCAACTCTTCACGCCGAACGCGAAACCAAAGTAACGCAGACCCGAAGGCCTTGCGGGGTTACTGTTCAAACCCCGCAAGCGCCGGCAGCCAGGTCGCAATTTCGGGCACCAGCATGACCAGCGCAAGCCCGCCGATCATCAGAAGCACGTAAGGGATCGCCCCCCGGATCACCTCGGCAAGCGGTGCGTTTGCAATCCCTTTAATGACGAAGAGGTTCATGCCAACCGGCGGCGTGATGAGCGCGAGCTCCAGATTGATCATCAGAAGGATGCCGTACCAGATCAGGTTGACGTCAAGCTGCAACAGTGCGGGCAGCACGATCGGCGTCGTGATCAGGATCAGCGAGATGGTCTCGAGGAACATGCCGAGGATGAAGATCACCAGCATCACCACCAGAATGAAACTGGTGGCCGTAAGTCCCATGCTGGCAACCCCTTCCATCAGCAGGTTCGGCAGGCGGATGATTGTCACCGCATGGCTGAACAGCGCGGCGGCGGCGAGGATCATGAATAGCATCGAGGTGGTGCGGACCGTCTCGTAGGCCGTGATGCAAAGCTCTTTCAGCCCGAAATTCCGGTAGACCAGCGCGCCAACGAGAAGTGCATAGATGCAGCCGATGGAGGCCGCCTCCGATGCTGTGAAAATTCCTGCATAGATACCGCCGAGAACCAGCGGCGGCATGATCAGCGACCAGACGGATTTCCGGATGGCTTTCGCGGCGGCGATCCAGCCGATCCAGGGTGTGTCCTGCACATCCTTTCGGAAGTAAGCATTGGAAATGCAATAGGCAGCGAAGATCAGCGCCATCAGAAGCCCCGGCAGAAAGCCTGCCATGAAGAGCGCGCCGATGGAGGTTTCCGTGACAATCGCATAGAGGATGAGCGGCCCCGACGGCGGTATGAGAATGCCGAGCGTGCCGCCCGCGGCAATCACCCCGTAAGCATCGCGCGGCCGGTAGCCGAAGCGCTGCATCTGCGGAATGGCGCTGGAGCCAATGGTGAGCGCCGTCGCAACGGAGGAGCCGGAAATGGCGGCGAAAATGGTGCAGGAAAGAACGGTGGCAACGCCAAGTCCGCCCTTGAAATGGCCGACCATGGCGTTGGCGGCATCGTAAAGATCATCGACGACCTTCGCCTTGATCATGACATGGGCCATGAAGGCGAACATCGGAATGGCGGTGAGCAAGCCGTTATCAAGCTTGGCGAAGACCGTGTCGGCGATGCTGGAAATGCTGCCCTCGGTCACCAGCATGATGATGATGGAGGCAAGGCTGAGGCCTGCGAAAATTGGCATGCCGCTCAACAGCAGCGAAACCAGCAGGATGAGTACAAGAAAAGTCGTCACGGTTTACGCATCCCCGCCAGAAGAATATCGATGACGCGGGCGAGCGATAAGAGAAAGAGAAGCGCCGCGCCGACCAGCATGAAGGATTGCGGTATCCAGAGCGGGGCTTCGAGATAGCCGTCCGAATAAACGCCGATGTTAAGGGAGAAATTCACCGCGTCCCAGGCGCTGATGAAAAGCACTGCGGCGACGAAAGCGGTCGCGAGATAGCCCCAGATATTGAGGGCCTTCCGCTTTGCGCCACGCGCCTTGGTAGAGAGAAGATCGACACTGATATGCTCCCCCCGGCGGAGCGTCTCCGTCGTGCCGAGCATGACGATGGCGACCACCAGAAAGCCCGACATTTCATCCGTCCAGGTGAGCGGGCGGTCGAGGACATAACGCTGGAACACGCTGTATCCCGTCATCAGAAGGGTGAAGACGACGATCCCGGCGCTCAAAATCCCGGCGGCGAGGGTCAGAAGCTCGATAATGCGGGTGAGCACGGAAGAGGCCGGTGGGGCCTCTTCCGTCGTTGTGTCTTTCAAGTCCATGACGGAGCTGGCTTACTGAAGCTTGTCGACGAGCTCGAGAAGCTTCTTGCCATCCGCGCCGGAGGCATCGCCGAACGCCTTGTAGAAGGCGGGGGCCATGACGGACTTCAACGTCGCGATTTCCGCATCCGTTTCAATATGGACTTTCATGCCCTTGGCGGCGAGTTGATCCGGGGCTTCGGCGGCAGATTCTTCCGATGCCTCGATCGCCCAGACGGCGGCTTCATGGCCTGCCTGATCGACGGCTTTCTTGTCCTTGTCGGACAGCTTGTCATACCAGGCCGGGTTCACATAACCGTGGAAATAGATACTGAAGAGCGGCAGGACCGTCACGTGATCCTGAACTTCGTAGTATTTCCGCGAAACGGCGGCGGAGATGTCGGTGAGGCCCGCGTCGATCACGCCGGTGGAAAGGGCCTGATAGACCTTGCTGCCGGACATGGCGGAGGGGGCGGCGCCCATGGCGACGAATCCCGCATCCGGGATCGGGCCGAGGCCGCGGATCTTGACGCCTTCAAAATCGGCCGGCTTGATCAGCGCCTTGCCGTTCGAGGTGATGGCCGTGCTGCGGGTCGTAAAGAGCCAGACGACGTTCTTCACGCCCTTGGTCAGAAGCTTTTCTTCCAGGAAGTGGGCGGCTTCCGATCCGTCCCATTTCTTGAGGGCCGTGAGGCTGCTGACCGCGAACGGGCCAAGCGTCACGTTCATCAGCGGCAGGGTCTTGCCCCACTGCGGATTGATCGAGAAGGCGCAGTCGATATCGCCTTTCGCTACGGCGGTCGCGTTCTGCTTCGCGCCGGTCAGGCTGTTGGCGCCGAAAACCTGTACGTCGATGTCGCCATCGGAGAGTTTTTCGATTTCAGCGGCCCAGCGGTCGATGACCTTGGCGATGTGATGGTTCGGCGGCAGCTGATGGCTGCAACGCATGACGGTGGCGGCATCGGCGACATGCGCCGTCGCCAGCGTGCCGAGGGCAAGACCAAGCCCGGCGGCAATTCCCATAAGTTTCTTCATGATTTTACTCCCAAAAGGTTCGTGTTCTCGTTGTACGCTACTTTATTCCCGCATTTCCGAAAAGACGGGCAGACCGGCTTTGGCAACCGCGCCATAAAGCGGCTCCGTCGGCATTTCCTGTTCCAGAAGGCGTCGAATTTCAATCAGTTTGGCAATATCTATCCCGGTCGTAAAGCCCTGTCCCTCACAGAGGAAGACAAGATCCTCAAAGACGATATTGCCGGTGGCATTGGGGGCGAAGGGGCATCCGCCAAGGCCGCCCATGGCCCCGTCGAGGATGCGCGCGCCCGCATTGAGCGCCGCCGTCGCATTGGCAAGGCCGAGGCCCCGCGTATCATGAAGATGCACGCCGAAGGTGCGTCCGTTCGTGCGTTTGTAAAGCGCGGCGGAGAGGCTTTCGACCGCGCGGGGCGCGGCATAGCCGACCGTATCGGCAAGGCTGACGATATCGACGCCCATCTCATAGCAGCGATCGGCGATGTGGAGGACTTCATCCGGATCGACCGCACCGGCAATGGAGCAGCCGAAGGACATGGCGATGCCGACACTCACGAGCGGCTTGTGATCCGACGCATCGCGAAGCGCACATAGATCTTTCACATCCTGAAGGCTGTCTTCGCGGCTTCGCCGGGTATTGGCCTGATTATGTTCCTCACTCGCCGAGATGACGCAGCCGATTTCGGGAACACCCGTTTCCAGCGCATCGACGATCCCCCGCTTGTTGAGCGTGAGGGCCGCGCCATGGGCCCCTTTAAGGCCCGCGACGGTTTCGATCACGTCCCGCACATCGGCAAACATCGGGTATTTGGCGGCGGGCAGGAAGGAGCCGACCTCGAAATGGCG
>SBHH01000270.1 GCA_006226265.1 Alphaproteobacteria bacterium
TGCAGCATCACGGCTTTCTGCTCTGGCGTGACAGGCACGGGGCGGTTGTCGAGGATGGGCGTCGCCACCTCGCCCGGGCAAAGCGCGCAGGCACGGATGCCATGGCGGCTTTCCTCCATATTGATGCTCTCGCTCATCGCGACCATGCCATGTTTCGCGGCGTTATAGGCGGGCCCCGTCAGCTTGGAGACATGCACCCCCGCCCAAGAGGCGACATTGATGATCAGGCCGGATTTCTGCGCCCGCATCATGGGCAGTACCGCGTGACAGCAATAGAAAGCGCCGTTCAGGTCGATATTGACGACGCTGTCCCAGCCGGGCACGTCCACCTGATCCCAGCTCCGGTTCTTGACATTGACCCCGGCGCTCAATACCGCGATATCAAGGCGGCCGAATTTCGTCTCGATCCGTTTCACGAGGGCATTGACAGCCTCCGCATCCGATACATCCAGAGCCTCGATAACGGGATCGCCGCCCACCGCCCGGACCATCTCGGCGGTTTCCTGCAAATTCGCCTCGCGCCGACCGCTCAAAACAATCTCCATGCCTCCACGCGCGAGCGAGACGGCGGCGGCCTGCCCGATGCCGGTGCCTGCGCCGGTGATCCAGGCGACCTTGCCCTTAAGGTCACGCAGCGGCCGCGCGGCCGGGGTGGTGGATGTCGTGTTCGTCATTGGCGGCTCCCATTTTGCTTTTGCTTGATTTTCCCTGCACCCGCTTCAGCCACTATACCGGATGAAAGGCTGCTTGTCTTGACAGAGGCTCAGGCCTTTTTGCGGGCCTTGCGAGGCGCATAAAAACCGAGCCACCAGGCGGAGAGAACGGCGCAGGTGAGAAGTACAAGTGCAAGCGGATGCGAGAGCAAGTTCGTTGGATGACCATCCAGAATGACAAGGGTCTGCGAGAGCGACAGCTCAAACTTGTTGCCAAGGAAAAAGGCGATGATGAAGACCACGACCGAATAGCCGAACAGGGACATGAAATATCCGGTGAGGGCGAAAATCAGCATGATGACCACGCCGAAAGCCCCGCCGGTCGAGACATAGACCCCGGCAATGCAAAGGACGAGCGCGGAAGTGAAGACGAGGGTTTCAGGCGCCTTCACCGCGAAGGACCAGAGGCGCAGGCTTACCTGTCCCAAAAGCAGGTTCATCAGGTTGGCCATCAGCATCGCGGCGAAAAGACCATAGATCAGCCGCCCTTCCTGTTCGAACAGGAGCGGGCCCGGCTGGATGCCATGGATCTTGAAGGCGGAAATGAGAAGTGCGGCGGTCACACTCCCCGGGATACCGAGGGTGAGGAGCGGGATCAGGTTGGCGCCGACAACCGCGCTGTTTGCGCTTTCGGTAGCGGCCACGCCCTGGATATTGCCCTTGCCGAAGCTATCAGGGTCCTTCGCCGCCTGCTTGGCGGAGGCATAGCTGATAAAGGCGGCGGCGGTGGAGCCGACCCCCGGAATGGCGCCCAAAATCGTGCCGATGATCGCCCCCCGGAGCATCACATAGCGGCAAGACCAATATTCCGCCCAGCTCACGCGCCGGTCATCCTTCGACTGGCTTTTCGGAATGACGATGGTCGGCAGGATGTCACTGCCGATGGCGGCGAGGCGACGCAGGATTTCCGAAACCGCCAGCATGCCGATGGCGACGGCGGCAAGCGGCAGGCCGTCAAAAAGCTCGAAATGGCCGAAATAAAGCCGGGGCGTGCCATGTTCGGGATCGAGCCCGACCATGGCTGCCAGCAGGCCAAGCGCGGCGGCAATGAGGCCCTTCACCATGGAATCGCCGACCAGCCCGGCGATGATGGAAAAGGCGAAAACCATGAGGGCGAAAATCTCCACCGGGCCCATTTTAAGGGCGAGGGCGGCCAGCGGCGCGGAGACGGTAATGAGGACGATATCGCTGAATGTGTCCCCGGTGACGGAAGAGAAAAGCGCCATTTTCGTCGCTTTTTCGGGCTTCCCCTTCCGTGCGAGCGGATGGCCGTCAAAGGCCGTGGCGGCGGCATCGGGCGTTCCCGGCGTGTTGATCAGGATGGCGGGGATGGAGCCGCCGAACAATCCTCCCTTGTTGACACCGACCAGAAAGGCGATGGCGGGCAGGGGATCAAGCGCGAAGGTGAAGGGAATGGCAATCGCCATGGCCATGACGGGGCCTGTGCCCGGCATCGCGCCCACGAACTGTCCGGCCATTACGCCAAAGACGACGAAGAGCAGGTTGGTGAGGGTGAAGGCATGTTCGACGCCTGCCAGGATTGTCGGAAGCTCAGACATTCATGGGGTCCTTCATGGCAGGCTGCGTTCAAGAAGCGGCACGACGGCGAGCCAGATGGCAACGGGAAAGACGATCGCCCCGCCCGCAAGCCAGCCGATCCGCCGCTCCCCCACCAGCAGCATCAGCGCGCCCGCAAAAAGAGGTGCAATCAGGAGAAAGCCAAAAGTCTCCATCAGCCAGAGAGAGAGGAGCGTGAAAGCCGTGAAAAAAGTGACTTTCAGAATTTCGCGAAGTTTCACGGAAATGCTACCGGTCGGAATAAGCGCATGAAGTGCGCCCAAGGTCGTCATGGCCATGGCGCAGGCGTTCGGAATGGTTTGCGGCCGGAGCCAGCCGTAATCCACAGTTTCCGTCTCCGCCGGAATAATCACGAAATAGAGCAGCAGTCCGGCAAGGACGAAAAAGAGGCCTGACAGGCGATTAAGCGACACGATATGTTTCCCGGTGAAGGACCCGGATCCCTGTGATTGAAGCGGGGGAGAGGTTTTCACCTTTCCCCTCTCATCTTATTTGTCAAACAGCTTTTTCACATTCTGGACCCCGTCGACAAGCATTTTTTCCGTGCCGTCGGGACCAAGATCGCTCGGATCGGTTTTAAGCGCATTGACGATGGCTTTCCGCGTTGCGTCGGAATTGATCGCCTTGTCGAGAGCCTTGGCGAGTGCGTCTTTGGCATCGGCCGGCAATCCCTTCGGTGCCGCGATGAAGAAATAGGGATCGACAAAGATATCGAAGCCCTGCTCCGTCACCGTTTGCGCATCGGGGGCATAGCTGTGGCGGGTCGCATTGGCGCTCGCGATCATTTTAAGATCCCCGCTTTCAAGATAGGGGATATGCGCGCCCGCTGCGAAAGCCGCGATAACATGGCCGCCCAGCACTTCCTGGATGGATTCCGCGCTCGATTTGGTGGAGATCAACTTGATGTCCGCGCCTGCCTGCTTGTTGACGAAGCGCATCAGCAATTCCTGCGGCTTGGCATCGAAAGAGACAATCGTGCCCTCATGGGATTTCGAATAATCGACCAGGCCCTTGAGATCATTGAAGGGCGCGTCTTTCTTGGCAACGAGGGCCACTTGCGCCCGGGCTACCGTCGCCAGATAGTCGAAACTGTCGAGCTTGAAGGGCAGCTTGTCGCCCCGGAGCACCAGATTGACCAGGATCGGCATATTGACGCCCATGCCGATGGTCTGGCCATCTGGCTTGGCGACGGCGAGCGTGGTGAACATGGCAATGCCGCCCCCGCCCGGCTTGTTCTTGACAACCATGGTCCAGCCGGTCTGGTCCGCCATTTCCTTGGCGATGACGCGGCCAAGTGTATCTGTTTCCCCGCCGGCATCGAAGCCGATTTCAAGCGTGACGGGGCCGGACGGCTTCCATTCCGCTCGGGCAAGGCCCGTCAGCATCAGCAGGGCCATCAGCCCGGCAAAGGCAGTCTTGAGTTTCATTTATCCCTCCTCATTGAGCGTATTTTTTTGATGAAATATTTCCGAGGTTGCGCTCCCGGTCAAGCATCGGTCGCGCAGGCGACAGATCGGCGGGATCCAGCCCTTCCGCCAGTATGGGTTCCGGCACCGCCTTATCAAGCAGGAGCGCGGCCGCAAGTTCGGCCAGTGCCGGGGCTGTCTGGATACCGTAACCCCCCTGTCCGGCAAGCCAGAAAAACCCCGGCACATTGGCATCGAAACCGCAGACCGGGCATTTGTCGATGACAAAGCTGCGGAGCCCCGACCAGCGGTTTTCGATGCGGGGAATGGTAAAATTGACGGCCCGCTCCACCCGATCGACGGCGAGGGCGATGTCATATTCCTCGGGCCGGGAATCGCAAGGGGCCGAAAGGGTTTCGTCTGCCGGGGAAATCAGTAGCCGTCCGGCATCCGGTTTGATGTAGAATTCCTCGTCAATATCGACGACCATGGCCCAGTCCGAGACCGCTGCCCCCGACGGTGCAGGGATCACGGCGATGGAGCGGCGTTTCGGGCTGAGACCGACGGGTGGCATCTCCGCCATCTCGGCGACTTGATCCGCCCAGGCGCCGGCGGCATTGACCACAACGGAGGCCCTGAATTCCTCATCTCCTGCAGAAGCATGCCATAGCCCCCTGTTATGGCGGAGTGCGGTCACGGGGGCCGATACCGTTATTTGCCCGCCGTTCCCGCGGAAGCGTCTGAGATAGCTCTGATGTAGCGCATGCACATCGATATCACGTGCCCGTTCGTTGAACAGCCCGGCCATGGCATAGCCGGGTTTCAGAAAGGGGAGACATGCCGCCAACTCGTCGCCGTCGAGCCGCCGGTCTGGCGTTCCGTCTCCAAGCTCTGCCTGCAGGGCGTCGAGGCTTCTGAGTTGATCCTCGCGGGCGATCATTACAACACCGCGGGGGCTTAAAAGCGGAACGTTAGTGAAGTCTTCAGAGGGTCTTTCAAGAAAGGGGGTCGAGGCGCGGGTCAGTGCCCGTACGGGCGCAGGCCCGTAGGTATCGACCAGCACGGCTGCGGAACGCCCTGTTGCGTGATAGCCAGGCTGACTTTCCATCTCTAGCAGCAGGACGCGGGCATGAGGGGCGAGCGCCGCCGCAACCGAAGCACCGGCAATTCCGCCGCCGATCACTGCAATATCAAATAGGCTGTCCGATGACATGAAATCTGCGCCTGGATGGGTGGTGTCCTTGTTCGTTGGCAGTGAGACTAGCATAAAAATATTCCGATCGGAAAATAATTTTTCCAATCGGAAAATATGGACGATCGCATTTCACTTCGTTATTATTTTCCCCATGGCAGCAACGGGCGCAGCAATGAAACAACAGGATAGGGAAGACCGGCAGCGCCGGGCCCGGCTGGCGGAGCGCCTTCGTGAAATCCGGCGGGAAAAGGGCCTGACGATTCAGGATGTGGCCTCGCGTTCCGGGCTCGCCATTTCGACCGTCTCCAAGATCGAACGCAACCTGATGGCCCCGACTTACGATCGGTTCAGTCGGCTCGCGGACGGGCTTGGTGTTGATCTTGCGGAGCTGTTCGCCGATAGCGCAGAGCGGTTTAAGGCGGGGGAGTTCGCCATCGCCCGAAATGGCGAAAGCAGTCTGCATCAGACCGATAATTATGTCTATGAGATGCTGTTCCCGCGTCTGACCGGCAAAAGCATGGTGCCAATGCTGGGTGTCTTGAAGCCGTTCGAGGAAATGAAGTTCGAACGGCTGGTCAGCCATCCGGGCGAGGAATTTTTCTTCGTTCTGGAAGGGCGGGTCATCGTTCAGGCGGAAGATCGGGATCCGGTCGTGCTGGAGGCTGGGGAAAGCCTTTATTTCGATAGCCGGCGAGGTCATCTCTATGCCTCTGCGGACCGGATGCCGGCGCGCATCCTGGTGGTTTGCACGCAGGCCGAGGCGGAAGATCTGGTTGCACTCAGGACCCGTAAGGGGCAAGAGATCGGTCAATAGCTCCTGCGATCAGGCTCTCAGCGCCATGACCCCTTCGCGCATCTCATCTGTTGACACGTCGCGGATATGCGTTGCAATGGACCAACGATGGCCGGACGGATCCTCGATCACGCCATAACGATCGCCCCAGAACATATTTTCAAGCGGCAGAATGACGGTGGCCCCCGCCGCGATGGCCTTTTCCATTACCGCATCGGCATCATTCACATAAAGATGGATTGTCACGGGTGTTCCTTGCAGGCTGCGGGGGCTTAAATATCCGTAATCGGGTTCCTCATCGACCAGCATGATGGAGGTGCCGAACAGCTTGAGGGATGCATTCATGATCTTACCGCCGTTGCCTGGCAAACAGAACATTTCTTCAGTATCAAAGGCTTCTTTATAAAATTTCATCATTTCTGCCGCGTTGCGGCAAATCAGATGCGGCGTCATCACATGCATACCGTTTGGACGGGCAGGAATGGTGCTATCGGTCATGTGGCACGCTCCTTTTCAAGTCAGTCTTATGATGCCCGGGTGAGATCAATTGGGTGAATCGGACAGGCTTGCGCATGGAACAGGAGACTGTTTCGGGATACGCCGGGTTCATGAACCTGTCTCCGGTTTGAAAGAAGGAAACAGCATTTCGATATAGCGGCGAAGATGGTTGAGATTGTCGACGGCAACAGTGGTGCGTTGGCGCGCCTTCGCGAGAACAAAGGAGCCCTGCAACACCGACTGGATATAGAGGGCAAGGCTCTCATCCGTCCAGTCTCCGCCCGGGCGGTATTTCTTCCGCGCTGCTCTGATATCACCTTCAAGTGTGGCGGCGTGGCCGCAGATACTGCTCTCACAGGCGTTCCGGATAGCGGGGACAGTTTCGTATATCTCCTGCACCATTGTCCCGACGAGGCAGGTGAATTCAGGCAACTCTCCCCGCAACAGATCACGGCGGAAGTCGATATAGCCAAGCAGCCGGGCCAGCGGGTCCGCGTGGTCGTGGTAAGGGGCGTTTTCAAACAATTCCCCTGTCGTTTGGCTCCAGTATTCGGCGGCAGCCAGGGCGAGTTCCTCTTTTCCCTTGAAGTGATGGAAGAAACTGCCTTTGGTCAGCGCGGCTTCCTGGCAGATATCCTCAATCCGTGTGGCATTGTAGCCTTTGGTGCGGATCACTTTCAGGGCGGCCTCCAGAAGCCGTGCTTTCGATTCATGTATCATTCAATTCTCCATACCGACAAATAGGTATATACCGACTGATTGGTATGTTGTCAAGGATTTCAGGAAAGAGGATGACAATCGGCCATGGCGCCATTACTCTGACTGGCAGAATTGAGGCTGTTGTTTCATTTATTTTCACCGAGCGAACCTTTGACCACCGATGATATATCAGCATTGATCGGCCAGACGGCGCTCGGAAACCGGGATGCCTTCACGGCATTATATTCTGCAACCAGCCCGAAACTTTTTGCGGTTTGCCTTCGTATCTTGAATAACCGGGCAGAGGCGGAAGACGCTCTGCAGGAGATTTATGTCAAGGTCTGGCGAGAAGCCTCCAGGTTCGCGCCGACGGGGCATAGTCCCATGTCCTGGCTGATTGCCATTGCCCGAAATCATACGATTGATCGCATTCGCGCCCGCAAGCCCGGCGCGGTTGATCTCGACGAAGTGACCGATTTGTCCGATGGAGCGCCAACTCCGGAAGGGGAGGCCATACTGAAATCGGAGCGGCGGCGGATTGATGGCTGTCTTAATGAGCTTGAGGCGGAGCGGGCCGAGGCCATTCGCGGCGCCTATCTTGAGGGTTACAGCTATCAGGAACTCGCCAGTCAGCAGAAAATTCCGCTCAATACCATGCGGACCTGGCTTCGCCGGGGATTGTTGAAGTTAAGAGAGTGTCTCGAACGATGAGCAGCGGCAACGACATAAAAGAGCCGGATGATATCCTGGCTGCCGAATATGCCCTCGGTGTCCTGCCGCATGAGGAGCGGACGGCTTTTGCTCGTCGTTTGGAGACGGAATCGGCGCTCGCCGCGCGCGTCCATTTTTGGGAAAGCCATATGGCTTCCATGGCTGACGAGGTTGAGCCGGTCTCGCCGCCTGCAAGCCTTTTGTCGAATATCGAGACCCGCCTGTTCGAGGAGGAAACGGCGCGCGGCACCGTCCCGCCGATGGCACCTTCCGTTGGATGGTGGGCGAACCTTGGTTTCTGGCGCGGCTTGAGTTTCATTTCCCTTGCCGCGATGATCGTTCTGGCCGGGCTCTATGCCGGCATCTTTAAGGGATCGGAACAGAAGCCCGAGGTGGCGCCGGTTTACGTGGCGGAACTTACCGGTAAGACGGACGACGTCAAGCTGGTCACACTTTACGATGAAAAGTCGGGCATTCTTAAAATCAACCGCGTCA
>SBHH01000312.1 GCA_006226265.1 Alphaproteobacteria bacterium
CAAGGCCTACATCAAGGCTTTCGGATATGGAAATCTTCGTCGATTTTTCAATAGCTTTTGCGGCAAGCATCGTCTGGGTCGCACGCGCAAGAGTGAACAGGTTAAAGGCTGCCTCCTGCAGTTCGACCGAGCCTGATTCAAGCCGGGAATAATCGAGGATGTCGTCGATCAGAGATAAAAGATGCGTACCCGATGACTGAATATTGTCGGCATATTCACGGTATTTATCATTCTTGATCGGCCCATAGATTTCTTTCGCAAGTACCTCGGAAAAGCCGATGACCGCATTGAGCGGCGTGCGCAACTCGTGACTCATGTTGGCAAGGAACAGGGATTTGGAGCGCGTTCCTTCTTCCGCGCGCAGCTTGGCCTGGGTCAGTTCCTGCTCAAATAGATGTTGCGCCGTGATATCCTGCAAGGTGCCGCTTGCTCCCTGGACCTGACCCTTGGCGTCAAAATCGAGGCGGCCGATCAGCCGTGCATAGATCAGTTTTCCCTGGGGACGGACAATCCGGAAATCAACCTCGAAAGGCACGCACTTATCACTTGCAAGGACGAAAACCGTCTTGAGCCGGGCGGCATCCTCCTCGTGCACGCAGGTCATGAAGTTCTTATAACTCGGCTCGACCTCGCCGAGGATATAGCCGAGTATCCGGAAAATCTCGTCTGACCATTCATGACGACCGGCGTTGCTGTTATGCATCCAGTTGCCGATATGGGCAATGGATTGCGCCTGTTCCAGCTTGGCGCGGCTGTCTTTCAGGGCCTTCTCGCGCTCTCGCGTTTCAGTCACATCCGTCCTAATTGAAACAAGGCCGCCAAGCCTGGTCCGGTTATCCCTCGCGCGGATAACACGGCCGTCTTCCGTTTCAACCTCTGTCGGGCCGCCCCCTGTGCGCCGCCGCTCGAATTGCTCGTTCAGCCATTCCTCCTCGCGGCCGACCGCCTCCGGAAAAACGCCTAACGCAACCCGCGTCCGCAGGATACGTTCATATGAAAGCCCTGGCTTCAGTTCGTCTCGGATATCGCTGCAGAGCGCCGCATAGGCTTCGTTGATGGTAAGCAATTTGTCGTCGGCATCAAAAATCGCAACCGCATCGGTCATGGATTCGATGGCATCGGCAAGGGTTCGCTCCGCCGCCTCGGCCCGGGCAATCGCCTGTTTCAAGCGCGCATTCTGTTCGATCTGGCGTGCCTCCGATTCCCGGCGCGCCGCAATTTCCACATTAATCTGGGAAATGGCTGGAAGAAGGCGCCACAGGCCGACCGCAACGGCAAGTATCCCCGGCGCATAGACAATCAGCGTCAGTGCCTGAAGCGCATCATCGCTGGAAAGTCCGATGTCGAAGAGAGCCACCTTGCCGATGAACAGGACATCCGAGAGAGACGCCAGTACAAGAAGTATCAGTCCTGCGCGGATCAGGCCGTTGCCATAGGTAATATGCGTCAGATGGGATCTGCGCCTGAAGAAGGCGATCATCAAAGTGAACAGGCATCCGAAAATTACCAGATCGCCTAGCATGTCTCTTCCTTTGTGATATTCGCAAAATACATGCGTCGCCAATTCCGTGCCGATTTGGATTTCAGATACACCCCGCTTTCATTCCGGGATAAGGTAAAAGCGTTGACCTTTCGTTAACAGAACGTAAATTGTTGAAGAGAAGTTCCTTAAAATTCAAGCTTTGCGGCCTTCCCAACCCGTTCCGGACAGACACCGCCGCAGCCATCTTCCGGTTGACGGAAAAATCAGCTAAGCTATCTAAATGTCGGGATCGGGGGGCGGACTTTTGTCAGCAGCTATTCTTATTGTCGGGGCCGGAATTGCAGGCCTTTCCCTAGCACGGCATCTTAAAAAATTCGATCTTGAGTTCGAGATCATAGAAAGAAACCCCTCCGAGGCAGTAAGCCGCGCCGGTGTCATCCTTCCCTTCACCGCCGTACGGGAGCTCAGGCAGCTCGGCGTCTTTAATGAGCTTGCCGGAAAATACCATCCACTCTCCGAGATCGGAATAAAAACCGTACATGGGCACGCTATCGGCAGGACGGCTCTTGCAAAACCTCCTTTCAACAACGACCTTGCCGTTTCACTGAAACGGCAGGACCTTTGGAATGCGCTTTTTACCGGGATGGAGAAAAAAGTTCGCTTCAATACGGAGCTTCGTGCCCTTACCCACGAGGACGATTGTGTCGAGATCGAGTGCAGCAATGAGCTTCTGAATGGAAAGTACGATCTCGTCATTGCGGCAGACGGGCTCAACTCGACGGTACGCCGCCTCAATTTTGAAGGACAGCAAATACTTTCCGATCATCATCTGCAAGGCTGGCGCTTTCTTCTGTCCTTCCCGAACCACGGGCTGGAGGCAACCTATATGATAGGCAGCAACACGGATATGTTTGCCTACTTTCCAATCAATGAGGATCTTATTCACTGCTATGCACATGTGCACGAAAGTGCGGAACTTTATAATTCCATGGAAAGCACAAGCCACAACATCAGCCGCATATTCTCCGCCTACGCAACACCGGTGCCTGAGATCCTGTCCCGGCTGGAGGGCGTGAAAATGATCAGCGGGCGCATCAAGTCGATGGAACAGGCGCAATTCTTCGACCGGAGGATTGCCTTTGCAGGCGATGCATCAAGCGGTTCTGCCGCCTTCCTGCAGCAAGGGATAGCAACCGCCCTTGAAGACAGTCGCTATCTTGCCGACAGTCTTGCCATGCAGCATATCGACGGCGCACTTGAAACCTATCGGGAGAAGCGTCAGATAAAAATCGACTGGCTGCATCGCGATGCCGATTCTTGCGCCCGTTATTTCGAGACTGTCCCGGGCCCGGTGGGGCGTCTGATGCGGAACATGCAAATCCGGTTTCTCGGCCTGCCGCCCGTAAGGATCTGGAAGAAGGCCGCGCTTGCCCATTCTCTGTGATTTATATTTATTCCATTAAAATCAAAGGCTTTTGATTTCAAGAAAGATAGATTGCACAGTTTTCCGCCTTATCATTCAACAAAATGGTTGACTTAAATTTGGAAGCCGCATACATTCAACCACATGGTTGAACAAAATATATCCCAATTGAACAGCATTTTTCATGCCCTTGGCGATGCCACACGGCGCAGCATGCTCCACGCTCTTTCGGGGGGCGAACGAACGGTAAGCGAACTTGCTGAACCGTTTGACATGTCCCTCGCGGCAGCGTCCAAGCATGTCAAGGTTCTGGAAAATGCCGGGTTGATCCGGCGGGAAATCCGCTGGCGCACTCATGTTTGCCATCTGGAGCCTGGCCCGCTTGAAAGCGCGCAGGAATGGCTCCGCTATTACGAGATTTTCTGGACAGACCGCCTCGATGCGCTTTCGCGGTTGCTTCTGGAAGAAGACGAACAGGAGGTGAATGCCTCCGGCAAAGGAGAGGATAAATGAACAATCAGATAAAATCAGGCTACGGCCAGCTGATCGAACCCGCCTCCATTCAGATCCAGCGCCTGCTGCCCGGCCCGATCGAGCGCATCTGGACCTATCTCACAGAAAGTGACAAACGCCGCAAATGGCTTGCGGCAGGTGAAATGGAGATGAAAGCCGGGTCCAGCTTCACGCTGACCTGGCGTAACGATGAACTGACCAGCCCGGCAGGGGAGCGGCCCGAGACTATGTCCGCGGAACACAGCATGCAGAGTCAGATTACCGAACTGGAGCCGCCTAAAAAGATCAGCTTTACCTGGGGCACGACCGGCGGCGTCACATTCGAACTGGAACCCCGGGGAGACAAGGTTCTCTTGACCGTCACCCATTACCGCGCGCCCGATCACAGTATCCTGCTTGGTTTCAGCACTGGCTGGCACGCGCATCTCGATGTGCTGGTCGCCGTGGTGAATGGCGAGGAACCAGAGCCCTTCTGGGATCACTTCAAAGCCCTCAGGAAAGAATATGAACGGCGTCTTCGGACCTGACGGTCCCGTACTTTTACGGTTTTAAAGACGTACCTAAAACGAAGGAGAAGGAAAATGAGCACTCATGTAACTGGGTCCCGCGAAGAGTGGCTTGCGGCACGGCTGGACCTTCTGGCCGCTGAAAAGGACCTCACCCGGAAAAGCGACGAACTAGCCCGGCAGCGGCAAGCATTGCCTTGGGTAAAAATCGAAAAAAACTACGATTTCGATACGGAAAGTGGGCCGAAATCGCTTAAAGAGCTGTTTGGCGAACGGACCCAGCTTATAATCTATCATTTCATGTTCGGCCCCGACTATACCGCTGGCTGCCCAAGCTGTTCGGCTATCGCGGACGGTTTCAATGGCATCACGACCCATCTTGAAAATCACGATGTGAGTTTCTGGGCCATTTCCCGCGCCCCGCTTGAAAAGCTCGACGCCTATAAGAAACGAATGGGCTGGGATTTCCCCTGGGCGTCGTCCTTCAGAAGCGACTTCAACGGAGATTTCAATGTGTGGTTCACGGAAGCCCAGCAGTTCGAAGAAGGCATCACCTATAACTACCGTCATGAAGACGCGCTCCCCGCAGAGGAACGTCGGCCTGCGATCCCATCACGAACGACGCCGGACGGCGCTACCATAGGCGCCCTCACATCTGGTACCGATCGTGCGACATACGCCCGCGAGAGGCCTGGTATCAGCAGTTTCGTGCTGAAGGACGGCTTAGTCCATCACAGCTATTCCAGCTACGGCCGGGGCGTCGACGCCATATGGAATGCCTATCAATGGCTTGACCGGACGCCCTTTGGCCGGAACGAGAACGGATACTGGTGGCGCCGTCACGATGAATATGCAAACCAGTGATATGTCAAAGGCCATTTTACCCGCCTTATCGACGGGTCGCGAGGGGAACGGAACATCACCGCTCCTCTCCGCCACCGGGCGGCTCCTCGGGCTGCTGGCCGCGCCAACCTTCGCCGCCATGGCGATTGCAAGCGCAGTTTCCGGCGCGCCAATACTCCCAAGTTTCTGTTCGGGCGGTACTGCGCCTTTCGGGGGGGCTCTCAACGGCATGACCATCATGTATCTGCTGATGGCCGTCTTTCACCTGCGGGCCTGGTTCTCCCTCCCATTTTTTATAAAAGCAACAGGCAGCTAGTCAGACGGCGCTTTCCATGGCCAGCAGGATGACCGCCTTGTCGGTCAGCACGACATAGGAATGCGGGATGTCTGCGGGGTAGCAGAAATAATCACCAGGGCCGACTTCCTCCATTGCTCCGACGGGTCCAAGTCGCACCCGTCCGCTGCAGATATAGGCATGTTCGATCGTGCCGACGGGATGCGGCTCCGAATCCCTTTGCGCACCCTTCGTCAGGCTGTAGCGATAGAGATCGCGCCGCCGTCCGGGCGGGCATTTGCTTAGCATCACAACCGAAAATTCCGCGACGTCCGAGCCAAGCGGCACACCCTCCTCCGCCCGGATCAGATGACTTTCCATCACACCGGTTTCAAACAGGAAGCTGAACGGAATATCAAGCGCCGACGCAATGGCCCAGAGCGTCTCGATACTGGGATTCCCCTTGCCCGCCTCAAGCTGCGATAGCGTCGATTTCGCGAGATTGGCCTTCACCGCCAGCGCCGACAGGCTGACCCCGGCCTGTTCCCTTTCCCGCCTGATGGCATTTGCAATAAGCTCGGTTGGCTTCATCATGAACGTTCTTTATAAAATATAATTGTTCGACTTGACGAACAGTTCTTGCGCGTTCATTATATCGAACGATTAACTGAGATACAATGAGAAAGACAATGGATCAGATAACCCTGCCGCCTGCAAAGGAATTTACGAGCGGCTTTCGCGATATTGCCCCCCTCGCCATTGGTGTTGCGATTTACGGCCTCGCCTTTGGGTTGCTGGCGGCACAGGCGGGCATGGATGAATTTCTGACCGGTGTAATGGGCCTGACCGTTTTTGCAGGTTCTTCGCAGATTATTGCCGCCGAGCGTCTGGTGTCCGGAGCGGGCGCGCTGGCTGCCATTCTTGCCGGGGTGGCCCTTAATCTCCGCATCCTGCTGATGACTGCCTCGATGCGGGCGGAGCTTGCAGGCCGCCCACTCTGGCAGATCGTTCTCGGCGTTCATTTTACCGGCGATGAAAGCTGGGCTCTGATGCATGCCACGCGGGCAAAAGGCCATCCGGTCGGATACTGGTATCTCATCGGCGCGAGCAGCTGCCTCCTGGCGGTCTGGATTACGGCGACAGTCAGCGGGGTGAATTTCGCGCATGTCCTTCCCGATCCCGTCTCGATCGGGGTCGATTTCGCCTTTACCGCCGCTTTCATCGCAATTCTCTGCAATCTCTGGCCTGGCATGTCCGCGCTCCTGCCTTGGATCTTTTCAGCGGCCACCGCAGGATGCCTGGTTCTGCTTGCCCCGATCGAACCTTCTTGGGCTCTCGCGCTTGGCGGACTTGCAGGCGCCGTTCTTGCAGGAGTGAAGCGCGATGCCTGAACAATGGATTGTCATCGCAGGCCTGGCGGCCGGCACCTTCGCGATCCGGATCGGCGGCTATCTGCTGGGCGCGCGGCTGCCGAAAACAGGCGGCTGGGCCCGCGCCTTCACGGCGCTTCCGGGATGCCTGATCTCGGCTTTGCTCGCCGTCATTCTGGTACAAGGTTCAACGGCAGAATGGATCGCCGGTGCCATCGCCCTCATCGCCGCCCTCCTCACTCGCAACCTGCCAGTCACGATGATAGCAGGTATCGCCACCGTCTGGTGCGCCCGGTATTTTCTCTAATTTTTATCTATGCGCGGGCAAGAAGGAGCCTGGCGCTTTCGACTGCGGGATTTCCCTTGACGTCAACCGCATGGCTCTCGAGCAGACAGATGTTATAATCCGCTGCATAGAGGCCTGCGATATCGTCTTCCGCAAGTGAAAAGGGCGGGCCTTTCATGATGGATTGGTCATAGGTGAAGGTGATCTGAAGCTGCGGGGCCGCTTTTGTGACCTCAACCAGTTGGCGGGCATATTTTTCCCGCATCTCCGAAGGCAGGGCGACAAGGGCGGCCCGGTCATAGACGGCGTCGGTTGCGCCAAGCAAAGCTTTAGAGAGTGCGAAGAAATCTCCAACAAAGATATCAATCCGCTCTGCACTGAACTGTTTCAGGCCACCCCGCTCCCTGATTGTCGGTGTAAGCTCCATCTCGTCGAACAGCTCTCGGACGGCAATCTCGCTGAGTTCCGCCCCGGTGACATGGTATCCCTTGCCATAGAGCCAGTGAATATCAAGCGTCTTGCCGCAAAGCGGCACAAAAACCCGTGCGCCCTTTTCAAGTTTCAGGCTCGCAAAGTGTTTCTCCAGCAAGGGATTGACGGATGGCTGGTGAAAGCCGATTTCCTTCTTCTCCCATTTGGAATGCCAGAATTCCTGTTCCATTTTCGCCCCCTTCAAGCGCGCCCTGGCGTTATCGGAAAAAATCGATGCGTGACTTGTCCTTGACCCGGTAGAGCATGGCGGGACGGTATGGTCCCTCTGCCAACTTCTGCCCAGTTTCCTCGATCAGGTCATGCGATAAAATCCACTTCCTGAAATTTCGTTTATCGAGCCGTTTGCGGCCTGCAAGCTCATAAACCCGCATCAACCCGCCGAGCGTAAATTCCTTGCCCATCAATTGCAAGCCGATGGTCGAATAGTCCATCTTGGCTGCGAGCCGGATCAGGGCCTTTTCAATGATTTCCGCATGATCGAAGGCAAGCATTGGCAGGCCGTCCACATCGAACCATTCCGCCTGCGCGGCGTCATCACCTGCCTTGATATGATGGCCATGAGGCCGGATTAGCGCATAATAAGCGACCGAGATCACCCGTTCCCTCGGGTCCCGATTGACTGCGCCATAGGTATAGAGCTGTTCAAGATAGGTATTACGGAGTCCCGTCTCCTCTTCAAGCTCGCGCCGGGCGCAAGTCTCCAGATCCTCCTCCATTTCGAGAAAGCCGCCCGGCAGCGCCCATTTCCCTTTGAATGGTTCGTTCCGGCGGCGAATAAGCAGAATTTTCAAGACATTACCAAGGACGGTGAAGATAACGATATCGGTCGTAACGGCGGGATGAGGATATTTATCATTAAAAGCCATAACCTTAGT
>SBHH01000342.1 GCA_006226265.1 Alphaproteobacteria bacterium
CCACCGATCTTGCCATTGCGGTTACCGGCATTGCGGGCCCGGGTGGCGGAAGCGCCGAAAAGCCCGTTGGCCGCGTCCATCTCGCGAGCGCGACGAAGGATGGCATTTTCGAACATCGGAAAATGGATTATGGCGATTTGGGCCGGTCGGAAGTGCGGCTCGCAACCGTTGCGACAGCCTTGGAAATGCTTCTGAAGGCGGCGGAAAGCTGAATTTTATCGGCTGAACGGCTGTTCTGTTCCGGCGACGTCACCCACCGTACTGTCGCCATAAAGCTCCTTCGCGCGGCCTTCGAAAGCGGAGATCATGCGCGTCACGGCCTCGTTAAAGAGCATGCCGATGGTCTTCTGCAGGATTTTGGAGCGGAACTCGAAATCAACAAAAAAATCGATCTCGCACCCCGTCGGATGCGGTTTGAACTGCCAGTGGTTATTGAGGTAGCGAAACGGCCCGTCCATATATTCAACGTCGATCCGCATGTTCGCTTCGTCAAGGGTGACACGGCTCGTGAATTTTTCGCGGAACAGCTTGAAGCCGATCACAAGATCGGCGAGGACGATATTTTCGTGGCGCTCCTTGATCCGCGCACCGACACACCAGGGCAGAAATTCGGGGTAGCGGTCAATCGCCGCGACCAGATCGAAAAGCTGCTGCGGCCGGTAAGGTAAAACCCGTTGTTCGGCATGTGTCGGCATAAAGTTACGTCAACCCGTACTTGATTAGTCTCAACACCCGGCGTTCGCCTTTTCCCGCGCCGCCTTCAGCCGCGCAAAATCCTCGCCCGCATGATGGCTCGACCGGGTCAAGGGGGATGCAGACACCATCAGGAAGCCCTTGGCATAGGCCTGCCGCTCCAGCACGGAAAATTCGTCGGGTGTGACAAAGCGGTCAATAGCGTGATGCTTGACCGTCGGCTGCAGATACTGGCCGATGGTGATGAAATCAATATTGGCAACGCGCATGTCATCCATCACCTGCAGAACCTCGTCCCTTTCTTCGCCAAGGCCGACCATCAGGCCCGACTTGGTGAACATGCTGGAATCCAGTTCCTTCACCCGCTCCAGCAAGCGGAGGGAATGGTAATAGCGCGCGCCCGGACGGACACTCGTATAGAGTTTCGGCACCGTCTCGAGGTTATGGTTGAAGACATCCGGCTTCGCCGCGACAACCACTTCCAGCGCACCGGGTTTTTTAAGGAAATCCGGCGTCAGGATTTCAATGGTCGTCTCTGGTGTCGCCTCGCGAATGGCGGTAATGACATCGGCAAAATGCTGCGCCCCACCGTCCTTCAAATCGTCCCGGTCAACCGAGGTGATGACCACATGGTTAAGGCCCATGGTCTTGACGGCCGTTGCCACATTATAGGGTTCGAACGGATCGAGCGGATTGGGCTTGCCTGTCGAGACATTGCAGAAGGCGCAGGCGCGGGTGCAAATCTCCCCCATGATCATCATGGTGGCATGTTTCTTCGACCAGCATTCGCCGATATTCGGGCAGGCCGCTTCCTCACAGACCGTGGTGAGGTTGAGGCCGCGCATCAGTTCGCGCGTCTCCTGATAGGTTTTCGAGACAGGTGCCTTTACCCGGATCCAGGCGGGCTTGCGCTGGATCGGATTATCGGGCCGCTTCATCTTTTCAGGATGGCGGACACGCTTGATCTGGGTCGTCTCGTTCATACTGTCACCTTACCATAGTCCCGGAGGCGCCGGAACAGCCTGTTGCAAGGACATCCATGCCCTAGATGTGGATTACCTTGCCGTAGGCGTCAAGCACTGATTCATGCATCATCTCGGATAATGTCGGATGCGGGAAGACCGTATGCATGAGTTCGACCTCCGTCGTCTCCAGCGTCCGGGCGATACCATAACCCTGAATAAGCTCAGTCACTTCGGCGCCGACCATATGCGCGCCTAGCATTTCGCCGGTTTTGGCATCGAAGATCGTCTTGATCATGCCTTCGGGCTCACCCAGTGCAATGGCCTTGCCGTTGCCAATGAAGGGGAAGCGGCCGACCTTGACGTCATAGCCCTTTTCCTTCGCCGCCGCCTCGGTCATGCCGACGGAGGCAACCTGCGGATGGCAATAGGTACAGCCCGGAATATTGGAGGTATCGAGCGGATGAACATCCTTCTCGCCTGCAATCTTCTCGACGCAGATCACCCCTTCGTGGGAGGCCTTATGCGCGAGCCAGGGTGGGCCGGTCAGATCGCCGATGGCATAGACGCCGGGCTCATCCGTCCGTGAATATTCATCGACCACGACATGGCTACGATCCACCTTCACTTTTGTGCCTTCAAGGCCGATATTCTCGACATTGCCGACAATCCCGACCGCAAGGATGACCCGATCAAATGTATCGGTGGAGGTTTTATCCTTCTTGTCCTTGAAGGTTGCGGTGACGGTGTCGCCGGATTTCTTCAATTCCGAAACCGTCGTGCCTTTATGGATGGTCATGCCCTGCTTCTTGAATGCCTTCTCGGCGAAGGCGGAGATTTCCGCATCCTCCACCGGCAGGATGCGATCCATTACCTCGACCACCGTCACGTCAGAGCCGAGCGCATTGAAGAAGCTTGCAAACTCGATCCCGATGGCGCCGGAACCGACCACCAGCAACTTTTTCGGCATCACGTCGGGGACAAGCGCCTCTTTATAAGTCCAGATCAGCTTGCCGTCCGGTTCAAGACCCGGCAGCGTCCGAGCGCGGGCGCCGGTCGCAAGGATAATATGCTTGGCCGCGACGGTATCAATCGCCTTGCCGTCCTTGCTGATCTCGACCTTTCCGCCGCCTTTCAGCTTGCCATGGCCATCGATGACCGTGACCTTGTTCTTTTTTAAGAGATGCTTCACGCCGCCGGAAAGCTGCCCCGCCACTTTTCGGGAGCGATCGACCGTCTTCTTAAGATCGACCGTGGCCTTGCCGACCGAAATACCAAATTCCGAGGCATGTTCAATCAACCGGTAGACATCCGCCGTCCGGAGCAGCGCCTTGGTCGGGATACAGCCCCAGTTGAGGCAGATACCGCCCAGATGCTCCCGCTCCACAACCGCGGTTTTCATCCCGAGCTGCGCCGCGCGGATGGCGGCAACATATCCGCCGGGGCCGGAACCGACGACGACCAAATCGTAACCTGTTTCGCTCATATCCCGTCCCTCACAGCATCATGGTCAGGGGCTCTTCAATGAAGCCCTTGAAATATTTGAGAAGTTCCGCGCCGAGTGCGCCGTCGATGACCCGATGGTCACAGGACAGAGTGACGCTCATCATCGTTGCCATGGCAAGCGCGCCATTGCGGACGACCGGACGTTGCTCCCCCGTACCAATCGCGAGGATGGCCGATTGCGGCGGGTTAATGACGGCGGAGAATTCCTTGATCCCGTACATGCCGAGATTGGAAATCGAGAAGCATCCGCCCTGATATTCCTCCGGCATCAGCTTGCCTGCCTTGGCCTTTCCGGCCAGTTCCTTCATCTCGCTGGAGATGACGGCAAGGCCCTTCTGATCCGCGTTCCGGACAACCGGCGTGATCAGGCCGCCCTCGATGGCAACAGCGACGGAAATGTCGAAATCCTTGTACTGCAGGATCTTGTCGCCACCCCAGCAGGCATTCGCAACCGGCAGTTTTTTAAGCGAAAGAGCGGAAGCGCGGATGATGAAGTCGTTGACCGAGATTTTATAATCGTCGGACCGGCCGTTCAATTCTTTCCGCATATTAAGGAGATTGTCGAGTTCGCATTCAATCGTAAGGTAGAAATGCGGAATCTGCTGCTTCGCCTCGGTCAGCCGCCGTGCAATCGTTTTCCGCATGCTGGTAAGCGGCACTTCGACATAATCGCCGGCGGGCGGTGGCGTGACAGCCTGTGGTGTTGCGGCAGGCGCAACCTGCGATGCCGCCTTATCAGCAGCAGACGCCTTGGCCGAGCCCGATTTCGCGGCCGCTTCGACATCCGCTTTCACAATTCGGCCATGCGGTCCCGAGCCTTTAACAGCTTTCAAATCGAGACCTTCGCTCGCCGCAATACGACGGGCGAGCGGACTTGCAAAGATACGGCTACCGTCTTTGCCGGACGGCGCGGGTGGTGCCGTCTTCACCGACGGCTCTTCCGTCGAGGCCTTTTTTGCCTCGGATTTCGGGGCAGACTTTTCATCCTTTACCGCGCCCCTCTCTTCTTCCGCATCGGGAGCGGGGGCCGGTGTCCCCTCGCCCGGATCGAAATCATCGAGCGCAGAAGCATCCTCCCCTTCTTCAAGCAGGATGGCGATCGGCGTATTCACGGCGACATTTTCCGTTCCGCCCTGAACAAGGATTTTTCCGAGCGTTCCTTCATCGACCGCCTCGACCTCCATGGTCGCCTTGTCGGTCTCGATCTCCGCCAGCACGTCGCCGGAGGAGATGCTGTCCCCCTCCTTCGCCTGCCAGTTTGCGAGTTTGCCCTCGGTCATCGTCGGCGAGAGGGCCGGCATGGTAATTGTAATCGGCATCAGGGCCCCCTTTAATCGCGATAGCAGACGGCTTTCGCGGCCGTCACGACTTCATCCACATGCGGCAGCGCCAGCTTTTCAAGATTGGCGGCGTAAGGCATGGGCACATCCTTGCCCGAAACCCTGAGGACCGGTGCATCGAGATAATCAAACGCATGATGCATGATCTGCGCGGTGATTTCCGCGCCGACACCGCTTTGCGGCCAGCCTTCCTCGACCGTCACGCAACGGTTCGTCTTGCGGACCGAGGCGAGCAGCGTCTCCATATCCATCGGGCGGATCGTTCGAAGGTCGATCACTTCCGCGCTGATATCGTCTTTTGTCAGCTTGTCCGCTGCCTCCAGCGCATAGCGCATGCCCATGCCGAAGGAGACGATGGTTACATCATCGCCGGACCGCTCGATCTTCGCCTTGCCGATGGGCAGGACAAAATCGTCGAGTTTCGGCACCTCGAAACTCTGGCCATAGAGGATTTCATTTTCGAGGAAAATGACAGGGTTCGGATTGCGGATCGCCGCTTTCAGAAGGCCTTTCGCATCGGCCGCCGTATGCGGCGCGATAACGATCAGCCCCGGGATATGGGAGTACCAGGACGCATAACATTGCGAATGCTGCGCCGCGACGCGGGATGCCGCGCCGTTCGGGCCCCGGAAGACAATCGGGCTTCCCATCTGGCCACCCGACATATAGCGCGTCTTGGCGGCGGAATTGACGATCTGGTCAATGGCCTGCATCGCGAAGTTAAAGGTCATGAACTCGACGACCGGACGAAGGCCATGGAAGGCAGCACCCACCCCGACACCGGCGAAGCCATGTTCGGTAATCGGCGTATCGATCACGCGGCGCGGACCAAATTCATCGAGCAGGCCCTGCGTCACCTTATAGGCACCCTGATATTCGGCGACTTCCTCGCCCATCACAAAGACCCGGTCATCGGAGCGCATTTCCTCGGCCATCGCATCGCGTAGAGCTTCGCGCACCGTCATCTTGACCATTTCCGTGCCTTCGGGGATTTCCCCGCTGGCATCATAGGCATCATGCGGCGCGCGGGTTTCAATGCGGGGCTCTTTCGATGCGGGCGCTTCGTCGCTCTCTTCATCCTCCGAGCCGCTGTCCGCCGCCGGAACCTTGGAAGGGGAGAAGCCTTCGAGGTCGCCTTCATCCTCGCCTTCTTCCAGAAGGACGGCGATAGGCGTATTGACGGCGACATTTTCCGTATCGCCCTCGATCAGGATCTTGCCGATTTTCCCCTCATCGACAGCTTCCACTTCCATGGTCGCCTTGTCCGTTTCGATTTCCGCAAGCACGTCGCCCGAGCTGACCGTATCGCCTTCTTTCACCATCCAGCGGGCAAGCTTGCCTTCGGTCATCGTCGGCGAAAGCGCCGGCATCAGAATTTCTGTTGGCATCTGTTAATCCTTATCGCTAATTCGCCGGCCTCAGGCCACCACGTCGGTATAAAGTTCTTCCGGTGCAGGTTCCGGACTGTTCTGGGCGAACTCGACCGCATCGGCGATGATCCCCTTGACCTCCCGGTCGATCTCTTTCAACTCGTCCTCGCTATAGACCTTGTCGGCCAGAAGCTTCTCGCGAAGATGCTCGATCGGATCGCTGTCGGCGCGTTTCTTGTTCACTTCCTCCTTGGAGCGGTATTTCGCCGGATCCGACATGGAATGCCCACGATAGCGGTAGGTTTTCATCTCAAGGATATAGGGACCCTTGCCGGCCCGCACCCATTCGACGGCCTTTTTGCCGGCTTCCGCCACCGCAAGGACATTCATGCCATCGACCTGCTCGCCTGGGACATTGAAGCTTTCGCCCCGCTTGTACAATTCCGTCTGGGCGGAAGAGCGCTTGACCGAGGTACCCATGGCATATTCATTATTTTCAATGATATAGACCACGGGAAGGCTCCAAAGCTCCGCCATATTGAAGCTTTCATAGACCTGGCCCTGGTTGGCCGTGCCATCGCCCATATAGCAGAGCGTCATCTGACCGTTGTCCTGGTATTTTTGGCTGAAGGCGAGCCCGGTTCCCAAGGGCACGCAAGCGCCGACGATGCCGTGTCCGCCGTAGAAGTTCTTTTCCTTGCTGAACATATGCATGGAGCCGCCCTTCCCCTTGGAATAGCCGCCCTCGCGCCCTGTCAGCTCGGCCATTACGCCTTTCGGGTCCATCCCGCAGGCCAGCATATGGCCATGATCGCGGTAGGAGGTAATGACCGCATCATCATCGCTGATGGCCGACTGCATGCCGACAACCACCGCTTCCTGCCCGATATAGAGATGGCAGAATCCGCCGATCAGGCCCATGCCGTAAATCTGTCCGGCCTTTTCCTCAAAACGGCGGATCAACAGCATGTCGCGGTAGAATTTCTGAAGGCTTTCGTTAGAAAATTTCACAGTCCGCTTGGCGCTGGATGCCGTTTTTCTGGCCGTGCCCTGAGATGACTTGGACGTTTTGGTGGTCTGGCGTGCCATATTCCCTCCCGATAAATGAAGGCAGCAACAACGGGCCCTGATCCGTTCTTCCTGCCGGAAACTTGCTGCGGATTGTTGCGGAACAGAGGTTTACAAACAAGGAATTTATATTTTTTAACTTAATTACAGTTATTTAAGTTAATAATCGCTGCGCTGCACAATTTTTAACTTAATATAAGTTAATTATCAGCATGTTATTATAAATGCAAAGCTCGGCTGATAATTTTGAAACAAGCAAAATACAAAAAAGGACGCCCGCGACCGAAAAATACAAATCCGCTATTTTTCCGGATTTTCGTAAATGACAATTTCATCCGGATGAGCGAGCCCCAGAACTTCCCGCGCCCGTTCTTCCAGCATATCAAGATCGAGATTCTCCGGCCGAAGCAACGAGACACGCTTCTCAAGCCGCGCCCGCTCCATTTCCGTCACCTGGTACTCAGCTTCCGCCTTATTGATCTGGTGCTGCAGCTTCAGATAAGCAAACAGGCCGCGATCCCCTTCAACAAGGTGATAGCTGAAATAGGCGGCGATCAGGATGCCGAAAATCGGCCCAGCACTCGCCCTTACCCGCTTGCGAATTTCATGGTTAATGTTCATTTTCCGAGTGAATCAAAATCAGACCTTCAGGTCAACTTAAATATCGGAAAAAATATATAGGGCGGCTCGCCGAAAAACGGGGGCCTGAAACGCCCCCGCCCTGCCCTGATTCCCGAGCTTCCGAAATCAGCTTTTCAGGATGGAGCGTCCGGCGAAGACGGCGGCATCGCCGAGTTCTTCCTCGATCCGGATAAGCTGGTTATATTTCGCAAGCCGGTCGGAGCGCGACAGGCTGCCCGTCTTGATCTGGCCGCAGTTGGTGGCGACCGCGAGATCGGCGATGGTGGCATCCTCGGTCTCGCC
>SBHH01000335.1 GCA_006226265.1 Alphaproteobacteria bacterium
AAGCGAGGGCGATCGGAAGCTTCTTGCGGCGGGCAAGGCGGATGTGATCCTGAATAGGGCGCTGGTCCAGATTGTTTCTCCACTTTCCATCATGGATGCAGAGGTAATCCGCCGCGACCCCTTTTTGCTGCTGCCGAACTTCCTGACGGCAAAGACCAGCACGGGCAGCAAGCTGCAGCCGCGCGCCAATGTGCTGACGGTGAAGGACAATGGCATCTGGTATGTGCTGGTTGGCGGCCGGCTCGCGGGGGAGCCCTTCGATCAGGCTTTCCAGACGAAGACCCTGCATGTCTTTGAGGATGCGGAGGAGGGGCTGGAAAAGCAATATGATGACCTCGTCTTCCTGAAGGCGGGGGCCGTCTTCTACGGCGAGCATGCCTATCGCGAGGCGGAGCAGGAGGCGAGTTTCATCGGCGGGATTTCGCTGCTTGGCATCATTCTTCTCAATTTCTTTATCTTTCGGAGTTTCCAGCCGCTTGCCCTAAGCATCCTCGCCATCGGCTCCGGCATTGCGGGGGGGCTTGCCATCACGCTCCTTTTCTTCGGCACCCTTCATCTCCTGGCGCTCGTTTTCGGGGCGGGCCTGATCGGTATCGCGGTCGATTATGCCTTTCATTATGTCTGCGAGCGGTTCCAGAAGATGGCCCCGCCGCCTGCGGCGCGCGCCCGGGCAATCCGCTCGGGTCTCACGCTCGGCCTGGTGAGTTCCGTCCTCGGTTTCCTCACCCTGACCCTGACGCCTTTTCCGGGATTGCAGCAGATCGCCATCTTTTCGGCTGCCGGGCTCGCCATGGCCTATCTCACAGTCCTGTATGTCTTTCCCTATATCGACCGATCGAAGGAATTTCATCACGGGGGGCGGACGTTGCCCTTCACCATGCGGCTGCATGATTTCTGGTGGCTCGATAAATACCGCGGGATGCGCTGGATTGTGATCGCGCTGGTCGCCATTGCCGCGATTTACGGGGCGACGCGCATTCATGTGGATGACGATGTGCGCCGTCTTCAATCCCTACCCCTCGATTTGCAGGCGGAGGAGCAGGCGATCCGCTCCCTTGCCGGAATTGAGAACGAGACGCACCGTTTCCTCGTCCGGGGGCCGAGCGTGGAAGATGTGCTGGAGACGGAAGAGACGCTTGGCGCCGACCTGGAAGCGCTGCGCGCAAGCGGCGCCATCGGCGGCTACCGCATGGTGGCGCAATATATCCCTTCCCGTAAGCGGCAGAAGGAGAACCAGGCGTTGGTCGATACCACGCTGATGCCACATCTGCCAGCGCATCTCGCCGCCATTGGCCTGTCGGGCGATGCGCCCTATCCAGAGCAGGTAGAGCCGCTCGCGCTCGACAAGCTCCCGGCGGAGGATATCCCGGCCTTTCTCTCGCCGCTGCTCGTCTACAAGACCCCCGGCATCGTGGTGCATGCGGTAAGTTTAAGCGGGGTGCGCGATTCCGCGGCGCTGGAAGCTCTCGCCGCCAAGAGCGAGAATATTGCTCTGGTCAATCAGGCGGAGACGTTAAGCAAAACTTTCGGCACCTATCGGCTGAAGGCGTTGATCATGCTCGCCATTGCCTATGGCGTGGTCTGGGTGTTCCTTTCGCTCCGCTATGGGCTGTTCGGTGCGCTGAAAGTGATGCTCCCTTCCATTGGCGCAGTGGTGTTGGCGCCGACGCTGATTGCGCTTGCAGGCGAGACCTTCACTTTCTTCAATGCCATGTCACTGATGCTGGTCTTTGCCATCGGTCTTGATTACGCGGTCTTCAACCGGGAATCGACGGGGGAGAAGAAGAGCCGCGCGATGCTGGCCAATGCGCTTTCTGCCATCTCGACGCTGCTCGCCTTCGGTTTGTTGAGCTTAAGCGCGACCTATGCGATCCATGCTTTCGGCATCACCATTCTGGTCGGCATCGTCCTTGCCTATTGTCTGGCGCCGCTCGCTTCCGATCCCGATCATGAAATGAGGGAGCCGCTGTAGAATGGGACGCCCGAGCGAAAATTGCGATGTGGTCATCATCGGCGCGGGCCCGGCGGGCGCACTCGCGGCGAAGCGGCTCGCCGATGAAGGGGTTTCCGTGATCCTGCTTGAAAAAAGCCGGTTCCCCCGTTTTGTGATCGGCGAGAGCCTGTTGCCGCAATCCATGGCTTTTCTGGAAAGGGCGGGGTTGATCGATGTGCTGGACGGTGCCGGGTTCCAGCAGAAGACCGGGGCCAATTTTTCCGACGGGACGCGTTATTCCAGCATCGACTTTAGCGACAAGTTCACAAAAGGCTGGGCAAGGACATGGCAGGTTCCGCGCGAGAAGTTCGACAGCCTGCTCGCGGCAGAGGCCGAAAGGGCGGGAACGGAGCTTCACTTCGAATGCGACGTCGAAAGCGTTGAATTCGCAGCGGGAACTGCTGTCGTTTCGGGTCATTCTTCCGCTGCGGAGTTCCGGATAAATTGCCGCTTTGTCGTCGATGCGAGTGGCTATGGCCGGGTGTTGCCGAGGCTTCTCGATCTCGACCGTCCGTCTGATTTCCCGGTGCGCGAGGCGCTTTTCACCCATGTTGAGGATAATCTTGCCGGGACGGATTTCGACCGGAACAAGATCCTGATCGCCGTCCATCCGGAAATACAGGATATCTGGTACTGGCTGATCCCCTTTGCCGCAGCGCGCGCCTCCGTTGGGGTGGTCGCGCCCGCCCGGTATCTCGCGGGAAAGGGGGAGAACAACGAAGACATCCTGCATTGCCTGATCGACGAGATGCCGGATCTGAAAAGACTGCTGAGGGATGCGAAGGATTGCCGGCCCGCAGGGCGCATCACGGGTTATTCGGCAGGGGTCTCGCGCCTGACCGGTCCCGGTTTTGCACTGCTCGGCAATGCGGGGGAGTTTCTCGATCCGGTTTTTTCCTCTGGCGTCACCATCGCTTTCAAGTCGGCGGATTTGCTTATCGATCCGCTGATGCGGGAACTCGCCGGTGAAACAGTGGATTGGGAAAAGGACTTCTCAAATCCCTTGAAGCGGGGCGTTGATTGCTTCCGCACTTTTGTCGAGGCCTGGTACGACGGCAGCCTGCAGAAAATCATTTTTAATCCGCCAGAAGGCGACAACATGATCCGCAAGATGATTGTCTCGGTCCTGGCGGGCTACGCCTGGGATGACGAAAATCCGTTCGTTACCCGGGGGCGGCACTATCTTGATGTGGTGGCGGCGCAATGTTGACAAGATTTTTAGCCATATCCCTCATGCTGGCCTTGTCGGCCTGCGCCGGCATGAACCGCGAGGAGGCGGAGTTTAGCCCCTGGCACCTGCCGGACGACACTCCGCATGAGGTAGTGCAGATGCTGCGCGGCCATTATGGCGAGAAGAGTTTTGCGATGCAGGTGCGGCTCAGCCTGACGGAAAATAAAATGCAGGTTGCCGGTCTCGATGCCTTGGGGCGGCGCGCCTTCGATATCCTCTGGGATGAGAACGGGGTGCAGTCGATGCGCGCCGACTGGGTGCCGGAAGGGCTGAATGCCCTCGATATCCTGAAAGTGATCGTCGCGGTCTATTGGCCGAAGGATGACCCGATGCAGGCGCGGGTCGCCGACCGGACGGCGGACCTTGCGATCGACTATCAGTCGGACCGCGCCCATGCCTGGAACGAGACAACGGAAATCCGCGATCCGAAAAGCAATTATGAAATGACCATCATTTCCTACGAGTTGAAACAATGACCAGCGGCTTCTATCTGAATGCGCTGGGGCTGATCAATTCATTGGGCGCGGGCAAGGACGCGGTCGCGAAGGGCCTGATGGCAGGCGATACCGGCGGCATGGGCCTGATGGACGGCATCGCGATAGAAGGGCCGGCCTTCGTCGGCGCGGTCAAGGGGCCCTTGCCGGAAATAGATCCTGCATTTCGCGAATATGACAGCCGCAACAACCGCCTTCTGCTCGCGGCGCTAAACGAGATCGAGCCGGAAATCAGAAGCGCGATTGACCGCTTCGGACCCGATCGGATCGCGGTTATCCTCGGCACCAGCACGTCGGGCATCAGCGATAACGAACCCGGCATCGCCGTGAAGGTCGCGGAGGGAGACTTTCCCGATGGCTTCGATTACGCGCGGCAGGAAAACGGCAATCTGAGCCTTTTCGTGCGGAAATATTTCGGCCTTACGGGGCCTGCCATGACCATCTCCACCGCCTGTACGTCAAGTGCGAAGACCCTGTCGTCTGCGCGGCGCCTGATCCGCGCCGGGCTTTGTGACTGCGCCATTGTCGGCGGCGCGGATACCTTGGGGCGCCTCACCATTAACGGTTTCGGTTCCCTTGATCTCCTGTCGGAAACGCTCTGCAACCCGTTCAGCCGCAACCGGAACGGCATCAATATCGGCGAGGGGGCGGCCGTCTTCCTGATGAGCCGGGAGGAAGGTCCCGTCCGTGTCAAGGGGATCGGCGAAAGCTCCGATGCCTATCATATGAGCACGCCGGACCCGGAAGGCGCGGGCGCGAAGGCGGCAATGGCCGCAGCGCTAGAGGATGCGTCGCTTGAGGCCGCTGATATCGGCTATCTCAACCTTCATGGCACGGCAACCGTCCTCAATGACAGCATGGAGGGAACGGCGGTCGCGAGCCTTTTCCCGGGCGGCGTACCCTGCAGCTCGACCAAGCCGCTCACCGGCCATACCTTGGGGGCAGCGGGGGCGACGGAGCTTGCCTTCCTTTGGCTCGCGCTTCAAAATAATTATTCGAACGGGGCTTTGCCGCCGCATATTTGGGATGGGGAGGTGGACCCCGACTTGCCGCCGCTCGATCTCGTTGCGCGGGGACGGATGCGCGATCCTGCAAAACCCGCGATGATGAGCAATTCCTTCGCCTTCGGCGGCAGTAATATCAGCGTTATCCTGACGGAGGGGAAGTGATGGAGCCTTGCCCTTATGAAATCGGGGAAATCCTCTATCACGCGCCGCCCATGATCCTGATCGATGCGGTGACGGAGGCGGATGAGACAGAGGTTGCAGCCCGTGTCGATATTCATACGGAGACGCCTTTCCTGCAAGGGGAGGAAGTGCCCGCTTATGTCGGCATCGAATATATGGCGCAATCCATCGCCGCCTGGAGCGGGATCAAGGCCCGCAAATCGGGCGGGGAGCCTAGAATCGGCTATCTCGTCAGCACCCGCAACATGAAGATGACGGGCGGCAACTACCGCATCGGCGACAGGCTGGAAATCTCCGTCCGGCTGGTTTATGACGAAACACCGATGGCCGTGTTCGACTGCGAAATCCGGCGCGCAGGGAATTGCCTCGCCGAAGCCCGGCTCAATGTCTATCAACCCTGAAGAGACCCATGACCGAAACGAAGAAGAAAATACTGGTAACCGGGGCGAGCGGCGGATTGGGACGCGCAATTGCCGTCCAGCTTGCGAAAGACGGGTTCGAGATTGTCGCGCATTACGGCCGCTCCCGCGAGAAGGGGGAGGAGACGCTGGCGATGATCGAGGAGGCGGGCGGAACGGGCCGGCTTCTTTCCTTCGATATCTCGGATCGGGACGCTGCGCGCGAGGCATTGGAAGAAGAGCTCGGCGCAAACGGAACCTTCTATGGTGTGGTCCTTAATGCCGGTATCACCCGCGACACCGCCTTCCCGGCCATGAGCGATGAGGACTGGGACAAGGTCATCGATACCAATCTTGACGGATTTTACAATGTGCTGAAGCCGCTGGTCATGCCGATGGTCTCGGCAAGGAAGGGCGGGCGGATCGTTGTTCTTTCTTCCGTTTCCGGCATTGCGGGCAATCGCGGACAGGTTAATTACAGCGCGACCAAGGCGGGGCTGATCGGGGCGGCCAAGGCACTCGCGCTCGAACTCGCGAAACGGAAAATCACGGTCAATTGCGTTGCGCCCGGCCTCATAGAGACGGCGATGACGGACGATCTGCCGCTCGACGAGATCATGAAGATGATCCCGCTCCGCCGTCTTGGCGCGCCCGAGGAAGTGGCGGCGACCGTCTCCTTTCTCTGCTCCGACGGCGCAGCCTATATCACGCGGCAGGTCATTTCGGTAAACGGGGGAATGGTATGACACGGCGGGTTGTGGTGACCGGCATGGGCGGGGTAACCTCGCTCGGCGAAAGCTGGCCGGAGATCGAGGCGAAGATGCGCGATGGCAAGACCGGCATCCGTCGCATGGAAAGCTGGGATTTCTATGACGGGCTCAATACCCGTCTTGCGGGGCCGGTCGAGGGATTCGATGTCGACAAGCGCTATTCCCGAAAGGCGCTTCGGAGCATGGGGCCGGTCTCGAAAATGTCGGTTTATGCGACGGAACTCGCGCTGGAAAAGGCCGGGCTGATCGATGATCCGCTTCTGACATCGGGGCGGATGGGCGTTGCCTATGGCTCTTCGTTCGGCAGCACCAAACCGGTAATCGCCTTCACCGACCTGATGCGCGACGGCCATTCGCGCGATTTGTCCGCAACCAGCTATGTGAAGATGATGAGCCATACGACCGCCGTCAATCTCGGTGTCTTCTATGGCCTGTCGGGGCGCATCATCCCGACGTCGAGCGCCTGCACCTCCGGCAGCCAGGGCATCGGCTATGCGTTCGAGGCGATCCGCTACGGCATGCAGGATTTGATGGTCGCGGGCGGAGCGGAGGAACTTTGCCCGACCATGGCGGCGGTCTTCGATACCCTTTACGCGACCAGCATCAAAAATGACACGCCGCATCTCTCGCCGCGCCCGTTCGACCGGGACCGCGACGGCCTCGTGATCGGGGAGGGGGCGGGCACGCTCATCCTGGAGGAATATGAGCATGCCAAGGCGCGCGGCGCCACCATCTATGCGGAAATCGTCGGCTTCGCTACCAATTCGGATGGCCGCCATATCACCAATCCGACGCAGGCGACGATGGAAGTCGCGCTCAGCTGTGCGCTTGAAGATGCGGGACTATCCGCATCCGACATTGATTTTATCAGCGGTCACGGCACGGCGACGGAGCAGGGGGACATTGCGGAAAGCCACGCGACCCTCAATGTCATCGGCGCGAAAACGCCGATCCATTCGCTCAAAAGCTATTTCGGGCACAGCCTCGGCGCTTGCGGCGCGATCGAGGCCTGGCTCGGCATCGAGATGATGAAGGGGGGATGGTTTGCGCCGACGGTCAATCTTGAGACTGTCGATGAGCGATGCGCCGAGATCGACTATGTGACGGGCAAGGGACGCGACATCGCCGTCACCCATCTGATGAGCAACAACTTCGCCTTTGGCGGCATCAATACATCGCTGATTTTCAGGAACGCGGCGGCGATAGTTTAAGAAATCGGGTTGGGATCGAGACCGATCCCCGGCAGGGCGGAATTGACGGTCTCGAAAATCTCGTCCGGCGGATCCATGAAATTCAGACCGACGACATGACCCTTCTGCCAGACAAGGTTGCATTTGAATGTGCCAAAGCGGGGGATTTCAAGGATCGCATGGGCCGAGCCCGAGAAGAAATCCTTGGTCTGGAACTTCGCGCCTGTCACTGACATATCTCGCACGATTCCCGGCACCGTCTGCTCGTCGCCGAGGAGGCGAGCCCCCCAAAGCAGGGAAAGCTTGCCGCTCCACATGACTGTCTTGCGGCGATAGCGCCGCTTGTCCATCTCGGGCACAGGCCCCTGATTTTGTTCCGTCAAACCGTATTACCCCGTTACTCTTTGACCCCGTCGACGCGATGGGACCCACTATAGACGAGAATTAGCCTATTCTGAAGGAGATTAACATCCCTTCAAAAACCCGCATGTATTTTCAACAAATTGTACGGATCGTTTTTTGGCCTTCAATTCCTCGATTTTGCCTTTTTCAGCTTTTAGGCTAAGTGGGTGGAAAAAGGCGGAAATTCT
>SBHH01000030.1 GCA_006226265.1 Alphaproteobacteria bacterium
TATCATTCGCTGCTCGGGCGCGGCTATCAGCCCGCGGGGCAGGGCTATGGCCCCGTATCGCAGGGCGTGGTCCGCTTGCGCGCCGAGGATAATGAAAATTACGAGGAATATCACGACAGTGCAGGCGAGGCCGAATTCCGCCGCCGGATTTCACTCGCCACGCCGGAAACCTCGGACCGGCTGATCGATGATCATCATGCCGGAAGGGGATGGCGGAAATAACGGTAAAGTTCGATTTTTCATTTATAATAAAAGCTAAAATTTTCGGATAATTTTACTAATATAAGGTTTTATTATTAACAAAAATAGTTAATGTTGCGGAAATATCATATATTTATGGTTAATATTTGCAAAATAGAAATTAACCATATTTAAAGGTCAGGTAAGGCTGGATTTATCTAAAATTTTATCTTATCACCATTCTCATTGATTGATTATTTGCATGACAGGAATTTTTCCGCGTTTGGTTTAGGAGTGGATTATGCGTATTAAAAATATCAAAACCGCACTGGCAGCTGCTGGTCTCGCTGCCCTGATGGCTTCCCCCGCTGCGGCCTCCGGCGTCAACCTTCTCACCAACGGCGGATTTGAATCCGATACCGGTCTCACGAATGGCGGCTGGAACGTCTATACGGCCATCGACGGCTGGACCCGCACCACGGGCCGCGGCATCGAAGTGCAGAACGGCAATATTGGCGGCGCCCTTCCCTTTGAGGGCAACCAGAAGGTCGAGCTCGACAGCCATAACCTTTCCGGTGGCGCGGCCAACGACAACAGCAACTCCGGCATGACCCAGACCGTTACCCTGGGCCCGGGCCGTTATGAGTTTTCCTTCGCCTATCTTGGCCGGACCGAGGATATCGGCACCAACGGCATCGGCTACAGCCTGGTCAACCTGACCGCTGATCCGGACCAGGACATCCTGAACACCAATGTTACGGGGGTTCGGTCCGACGACTGGCAGATTTTCAGCTTCCTCTTCAACCTGGATGAGGCAACCGATCTCGGTGTCAATTTCTGGGCCAAGGGCACGGAAGACACTTTCGGCGGCTATCTTGATGATATCCGGATTTCCGCCGTCCCGCTTCCTGCTGCTCTCCCGCTCTATGGGGCCGGTCTCGCCGCCATGGGCCTGATGGGCTGGCGCCGCAAGCGGAAAGCCGCTCTGGAAGCGTAAGCTTTTCGAAATCAAACATTCAAAACGGCGCTCTTCGGGGCGCCGTTTTTTATGGCTCTATTGCAGGGATTGTGGGGGAAGTCCTTTACCTTGCATCAAAATTCTCTGATACTTCCGGAAAACGAACAGGGAGCAGGGAATGTATATCTCACAGTTACTGACGCGCGCCGTCCAGACGAAGCGCGACGCGATGGCCACCATCTGCGCGGGCCGCGAACATACCTACGCCGAATTTGCCGTCCGGGTGCAGCGCTTCGCGGGCGCGCTAAGGGGGCTTGGCATCGGGAATGGGGAGCGCGCCGCGATCCTCGCGCTTAATTCCGACCGCTATCTTGAATTTTACTACGCGGTGCCTTGGGCGGGCGGGGTGTTCGTGCCCGTGAACACGCGCCTTGCGATCCCGGAATTTGCCTATTGGCTGAATGATTCCGGATCGGAAGTCCTGCTGGTCGATGACCAGTTCGCGCCCGCCGTGCCGGAACTTCGAAAGCTCGTCAGCAGCCTGCGCGAAGTCATCTATATCGGCGATGGCGCAACGCCGGAGGGCATGCTGAATTACGAGGAACTGGTTGCCGCAAACGAACCCGTCGCGGATGCGGGGCGCGGCAACGATGACCTCGCCGGGCTTTTTTATACCGGCGGCACGACCGGGGTCTCGAAGGGCGTGATGCTGAGCCACAGCAATTTCATCGTCAATACGCTGAACGCCATGCCCTGTTTCAATTTCAAGGAAAATTCCCGCTGGCTGCATGTTGCGCCGATGTTCCATATCGCCGATGGCGCGGCCGTCTTCGGCGCGACCATGGGACTTGGCGCCCATGTCTTCATTCCGGGCTTCACGCCCAAGGGCACGATGGAGGCAATCGAGAAATTCAGGATCACCAATACGCTGCTGGTTCCGACCATGGTCAATATGGTGGTAAATGATCCGTCCGTCTCCGACTATGATCTTTCCAGCCTTGAAGATATCATCTATGGCGCGTCGCCGATGCCGGAAGCGGTGATTGTGAAGGCGCTCGACGTTCTGCCGGGGTGCGGCTTCACCCATGCCTACGGGCAGACGGAATGCGCGCCGCTCGTGACCTTCACGGGCCCCGAATTCCACGTGCTGGACGGGCCGAATGCCGGGCGGTTCAAATCGGCCGGGCGGCCCGTCTATGCGGTCGATGTGCGCATTTGCGATGCCGAGGATAACGAGGTGCCTTATGGCACGGTCGGGGAGGTTTGCGTGCGCGGCGCGAATGTTATGCTGGGATACTGGAACAAGCCCGAACAGACGGCGGAAGCGTTGCGGGGCGGCTGGATGCATTCCGGCGACGGCGGCTATATGGATGAGCAGGGCTTTGTCTATATCGTCGACCGGGTAAAGGACATGATCATCTCAGGCGGGGAGAATATCTATTCCGCCGAGGTTGAGAACGCGGTTTATCAACATCCGTCGGTCGCCGAATGCGCGGTGATCGGGGTTCCGCATGAAAAATGGGGGGAGGCCGTGCATGCCATCGTCCGCCTGCATGACGGAAAATCCGCGACGGAAGAAGACATCATGACCCATAGCCATACCCTCATCGCCGGCTTCAAATGCCCGCGCTCCGTCACCTTTGTAAACGATCCCTTGCCGCTCTCGGGTGCCGGGAAAATCCTCAAGACGGAACTTCGCAAACCCTATTGGGAAGGGCGCGAAAAGCAGGTCAGCTAGCCTTATGCCCCGTCGTCTGCACCGCGTCCGAGGTCGTGCCGCGATGGTGCAGGCTGCAATCGCGGATTTCGACCCGGCGGCGCGGACCATTGGAATTCCCGTTCTCGCCCTTCGCGACCATATAGAGGGCGGAGCGTTCAAGCCCTGCGCGCAGCATCAGCGCCTCCACCCCTTCGGCCCGCTTCCGCGACAGAAGGTAATTGTCGAAGGAGGCGCCGCTCGGGTCAGAATGGCCGGAAATGACGATGAAGCGGCTTCCCGCCTCGCCATATTCATAAGCGAGGCGGCGGATTTTATCGGCGATGGCGGCATCATAGACCCTTATCTCGCCGGAGCCGAAGCCGACCACAAGGTCGGGCTTCGTCGCCCAGCAATAGGCGGGAACGGTGCTGACGATCCGGCTCGTATGATCGCGTTCGACCTCTTTCAGGGACTGGGCGATCCGGCCAAGCCCGCTTTCCAGGCTTTTGAACTCGGCGCTTGAGGCATCGGCCCGCGCCTCCAGAAGCGCGAGTTTTCTGGCAAGCGGGGCGAGATCAACCGCTTTGCCCTTGGCCTGCATTTCCTCAAGGCGACGGATCGACTGGCCATGCTCCTTCGCGACGGCCTCGATCAGTGCCAGCTTGTCGGTGATTTCTGCGAAACCGCCATCGTCGGCAAGGCCGGTCCCGCTCATTGCGGGCTGGTTGAACAGGGGGCCGAGATTGTCCGTTGGAACGGCGAAGGGCAGGCGGGTCTTGCCGTTGAAGAAAAGCCCAAAACGGCTGGTCGCGCCGAGATAGAGGACGGGCGTCACCGCGGACCCTTTTTTAAGGAGCACGACCGGGAAATTGAAGAAACCACTCATGCTTTCGGAGAATTTGCCGGCGATGCTCACATCGTCCGGCTGGTTATCGAGGCCATCCTGGCAGAGGCTGGAGATATTGAGGCCGGGATAGAGGCTTGCCGCGTTCGCCAGGGGTGGCACTTCCCCCTTGCCTGCGGCCTTGGTCAGGCAGGTGCGCATGTCCCGCGCATCATGGCCCGCATAAATCACCGATCCGGCCGAGGTGAGGGCGAGCAGGAGCAGGGTAACGAAAAAGCGGTGATTGTTGAAGGTTGCGACGGCGACGAACCGCTGATAGAAGCGGCTCGCCATTTGCCGGGGATCGGGACCGGACATTGGCGTGAAGTTCCGCTTGTGATGCAGGAGGCGGCGCACCAGATGCTCGCGTCCGACCAGAAGCTGCGAGGGATGGCTGCGGTTCCGCTTCGGCAGCAGCACGACGAACATATGCAGGAAATTGAGCGCGAAAATGCCGAGGCTGAGGCCGATGATCTTCATCCGCGTTTTGAATTTCAGATGCTTGTGCGAGGTGATGAGGATCATCCGCACGAGCAGCCAGATGCCGAAGACGAGCGCAATGAGAACCGCATAGGCGATCCAGATCTTGAGGACCACGACGATCAGCATTCCGCCGATGCGGAACATGCTGATGAAAAAGTCGGGAAGCCCGGCATATTTCAGATAATTGAGATCGAACACGCCATAGACGAGCGTCTGGAAGAAGAGCCCGAACAGGAAGAAATAGCAAAGCAGCAGCGTCGTCAGAAAGGGCACCAGCAGGGCGAGGTTATAGGTCCGGTTGACCCGCATATGCACCTCGCAAAAGATCTCGTCATCGAGCGCCCTGTTCCGGCAGCGCCGCCCGGCGCGGGTTGTTCCTTCGCATTGCATCCTGTGGTGTCCCCTTCAAATTCATGATTTTGCAAATTAAAAATAGTAAATGTATTTTTTAATACAAGCAAAAGTAGATATTGAAAGAAATTTTCATATGGCGGAGCGGGAAAGCCGGGCGTATGCTTGTTCCGGATTGCAGATCGTACTAACTAGATGACAGGCGAATAATCATTCCGGCCCGAAAATGAGGCCGGATTTCCGAAAGAAGAGTAAGACATGCCCCGATACAGATCACGAACCACGACCCAAGGACGAAACATGGCGGGCGCCCGTGCGCTCTGGCGCGCCACCGGCATGACGGATGGCGATTTCCAGAAGCCGATTATCGCCATTGCCAATTCCTTTACCCAGTTCGTACCGGGCCATGTGCATCTTAAAGACCTGGGTCAGCTGGTTGCACGCGAGATCGAGAAGTGCGGTGGCGTGGCGAAGGAGTTTAACACCATCGCCGTCGATGACGGTATCGCCATGGGCCATGACGGCATGCTCTACAGCCTGCCATCGCGCGAGGTGATTGCCGATGCCGTGGAATATATGGTCAACGGCCATTGCGCCGATGCGCTGGTCTGCATTTCCAACTGCGACAAGATCACGCCCGGCATGCTGATGGCGACGATGCGGCTCAATATTCCGACGGTTTTCGTCTCCGGCGGCCCGATGGAGGCCGGGAAGGGCATGGCCGACGGCAAGGAAATTGGCCTCGATCTCATCGACGCGATGATCCAGGCGGGCGATCCCAATGTCACAGATGCGCAAGTGGAGGAGGTTGAACGCTCTGCCTGTCCGACCTGTGGTTCCTGTTCGGGCATGTTCACGGCCAATTCCATGAACTGCCTGACGGAGGCTCTGGGCCTCGCGCTCCCCGGGAACGGTTCCATGCTTGCGACCCATGCGGATCGTAAGCAGCTCTTCCTCGATGCGGCGCGCACCATTGTCGATATCACCCGCCGCCATTACGAGATGGATGAAGAGGGACTGCTCCCCCGCGACGTCGCCTCTTTCAAGTCATTTGAAAATGCCATGTCGCTCGATATCGCGATGGGCGGTTCGACCAACACGGTGCTCCATCTTCTCGCCGCCGCCGAGGAAGGGGAGATCGGGTTTACGATGGAGGATATCGACCGGCTGAGCCGCGGCGTGCCGAACCTCTGCAAGGTCGCGCCGAGCACGCAGAAATATCATATGGAGGATGTGCATCGCGCCGGCGGGATCATGGCGCTCCTCGGTGAATTGTCACGCGCCGGCCTGATGCATGACGATGTGCCGATGGTGCATTCGCCGACTTTGGCGGAAGCGATCGAGCTTTGGGACGTGATGAAAAGCCGCAGCAACACGGTGCAGGAATTTTACCGCGCAGGCCCCGGCGGCGTCCGGACAACCGAGGCTTTCAGCCAGCAAAAGCGCTATCCGAGCCTCGATACGGACCGCGAAAACGGCTGTATCCGCTCGAAGGAACACGCCTATTCGCAGGATGGCGGCCTCGCCGTGCTCTACGGGAATATTGCGCTGGATGGTTGTATCGTGAAGACAGCGGGCGTCGATGAAAGCATCCTGAAATTCTCAGGGCCTGCGCGCGTCTTCGAAAGTCAGGACGCGGCGGTTGAGGCCATTCTCGGCGACAAGGTCAAGGCGGGCGATGTGGTCATCATCGTCTTCGAAGGGCCGAAAGGCGGCCCCGGCATGCAGGAAATGCTCTATCCGACCTCGTACTTGAAATCGAAAGGCCTCGGCAAGCAATGCGCATTGCTCACCGACGGCCGTTTCTCGGGCGGGACCTCGGGTCTCTCCATCGGTCATGCCTCGCCGGAGGCGGCGGAGGGCGGCGCCATTGGTTTGATTGAGGAAAATGACATCATCGAGATCGATATCCCGAACCGGACCATCAATCTAAAAATCTCCGATGCGGAACTTGCGGAGCGCCGCGCGAAAATGGACGCGAAGGGCGATGCCGCCTGGAAGCCGACGAAACCGCGCGCGCGGAAAGTCTCCAAGGCGCTTAAAGCCTACGGCATGCTGGCGACCAGCGCCGCCCGCGGCGCGGTCCGCGATCTCGATCAGCTGACCCGCTGACCGAACTCAAAAATATTAAAGCGAAAAGGCCCGCCACATCCCGGCGGGCCTTTTTTATGATTAATATCAATTCAATCTCTGGTTTCTTCGGAATATTGCTTGACTTCAAACGGATCAGCTCCTTTAAATAATAGAAATATAAAATAAAATTGCCCGCTTTATATGATTTCGAGGGGGAAATCATGATCCGTCATCTGTTCTTGGCGCTCGGCATGGCCGTCGCATTGTCGGCCTGCGTCACGCAAAGCGCCGATCAGGGGCAGGACTTGCCGCCGAAGACGCGGGAGGCGTTTGCGGCCTATAGTACGCTTGGCTACAGGGGAGATTTCAAGGCCTTCTATTATAGTCCGTCGCGGGACCTGTCCGGGATGAGTTTCGGTTATAATACCGTGGACAAGGCCGTTTATATTGCGGGCAAATTCTGCGCGAAGCAGGCTCCGGACTGCGAGCTTTATGCCGTCGGCGATACGGTGGTAAAGGGAGGAGGTTACGCCCTCGTTCGCGACGCGAAGGCGGAATATAAAAAACGCCTTCAACCTGCCGGGGAGACGGGGCTTGGCACCAGGCTCAGCCGACAGGAAATCGAGAAAGAGGTGCCCAACCAGATGCTCGAGGGGCAGCTTTTTGGCGGGCTTGATTTCCTTGCCGGATTCACACCCTGGCGCGACGCGGAAATCCGCTTTACCGATATCCCGAACCGCTACCGGCAACAGGACAAGGGGCATTGGCGGCTCGATCGGGACAAGGTCTGCCTGAAATTTGGCTTTTTTTTCGATGCGGAAGAAACCTGTTTCGATCTCTACAAGACGGAGGATGTCTATCAGCTCGTCACCGAAAAGAGAGAGATTTACGCAACCTTCCATCTGGCCGGCCCTTACGCGCAGAAGACAGGCCTATTCTTCAAGAAGAAGGAAAAGCAAAAGCCCGAATATTCCTTCTATACCATCGGGGAATATGTCGGCTATAGTGAGATCTGCACGCAATTCCGCGGCACTGGCGCGGATAACCTGATTATCCGCGATATCAAGCAGGAGTTTGAGGGCGACCGGGATTTCGAGCGGGGCTACCACAGATATGCGTCCTACAGCTCCTACGACTCGATCGGCCGCATGTCTTCCTGCGACATGGTTCGGAAA
>SBHH01000245.1 GCA_006226265.1 Alphaproteobacteria bacterium
CACATACCAGATGATATAATCCGGCAGCACATCCACCGAATGCGCAAGAATGGAAAGCCAGCGCCCGGTGCCGGTGCGGATATCCACCCGCCGCTCAGTCGAGCCGTCATAGACCGCCGTCTTCAGCAATGCGTCGATCTTTTCAAGCGCTCCGGCATCCTCTGTAAAGATATCGCGAAGCGTTTTTCCCGCCCCCTTTGACGGCAGATCGAAGAGCCGTAGAAAAGCACCGTTCGAAAAGACGAAACGACCATCCTTTGTGGTCAGAAGCCGCCCTTCCGGGCTCGCCGCAATTACATCCGTCAAGAGGTCGACATTCCCGCTTACCGTATGGCGGAGACCGTGAAATATCAGGTACCAGAGGCCGAGCCCCATGGCGATGACAACCATGGTGCTAAGTACGACAATGTTGACGACCTCCAGTTCACGCCCCAGCATCGCAGAAATAACGATCAGAGCCGCGACCAGGAAAAATGTTGCCGCGAGTTGGCGGGCATCCACGCCCATAAAGAATTTTCTGTTGCTTCGCCGCCTGGAAATATTCTGCACAGCCTGATCCGTCTATTTCTTCGCTTTTGTCTTGTTAAGCCGCATGACATAGCCGATCACCTCGGCCACTGCCTTGAAATGCTCGTATGGAATTTCGTCGTCAAGGTCGCAGGCCTTGTGAAGTGCGCGGGCTAGCGGCGGGTTCTCGACAATGGGCACATCGTTCTCGGTCGCGATCTCGCGAATTTTAAGGGCGATATTGTCCTGCCCCTTGGCAACAACGACCGGCGCACGCTCTTCCTCCGCCTCATATTTGAGAGCGACAGCGAAGTGGGTCGGATTGGTGATCACCACGTCGGCGGTCGGAACCGACTGCATCATGCGTTGACGAGAGCGTTCCATGCGGATCGCGCGAAGCCGTGCCCGGACCATCGGGTCGCCCTCCGTCTGCTTGTATTCGTCCTTGATTTCCTGCCGCGTCATGCGAAGCTCCTTCATGTGACTGAAGCGCTGATACAGAAAATCCGCCCCGGCAATCACCGTCATCACGGCAATCACGCCGGAAAGCAACAGAAGGGACTGTTCCTGTATCAGTTTCAGAACCGACGGAATGTCATAGGAGACGATCAGCGGCAATTCCCGCATTTTCGGCACAACGAACAGGAAAGCCACCACACCGACAAGAGTGATTTTAGCGACGCCTTTCAGGAATTCCATGAAAGATTTCAGTGAAAAAAGTCGCTTGAAGCCCTTGAAAAGAGAAAGCTTTTCAAGGCTTGGCTTGATCCGTTCCGCCGACAGGACAGGGCGGTGCTGGATCAAATTACCAATCAATCCCGCCGCCATCAGCACGCCAAGCACCGGCGCAACGACCCGGACCACTTCCCAACCGAGCGCGCCAAAAAGGTTGCCTAGATGGGTGCGATCGGTCGGAATGGCATGCGGCTGCTCGATAAACTGGGTAAGATCAAAGGCAAGCCCCTTGCCAAGCCCGCCGATGAAAATCAGCACGACGAGGGCAATGCCCATGGTCATGAACCAATGGCCCACCTCCTGCGATTTCGGAACCTGACCTTTTTTGAAGGCATCCTCAAGCCGTTTTGCGGTCGGATCTTCCGTTTTTTGTGAGTCGTCTGTATCTTCAGCCATCGCGCCCTATTCCCCGAGAAATGTGACCAGCGCCTGCTGATAATGATTGATGAACCACATCATCCCGGCCCCGATCATCAGCGACAGAATGGCGAAGGAAAGTCCGATCTGCAACGGCATGGCGATAAAGAAGATCTGTACCTGCGGCATCAGACGGTTGATCAGACCTATTCCGATATAGAAAGTCAGGCCGAAGACAAGAAACGGTGCCGCAATCTGGAAGCCGAGCCGGAAGGAGGTTTGGATATAGCCGGTTACCAGCTCATTGACACTGCCAAAGTCCGGCATCTGACCGACCGGGAAAATCCTGTAGCTTTCCAGTGTTCCCTGAATGAACAGATAATGCAGATCGGTCACGAAAATCATGGTAAGCCCCATGAGCGTGAGAAAGGTGCTGGTAATCGCGCCTTGCGCCATAACGGAGGGGTCAAAGAACTGCGCCGCCGCAAGCCCTGACTGCTGCGCGATAATGGTGCCTGCAACATGCAGTGCACTCAAAAGAGTCCGAAGGACGCCGCCCATCACCAACCCGATCAGGATTTCCCCGCCAAGCAGCATCAAGAGGCCGACGGGCGATGACGGCTCGGCGGGAAGCTGATCCCCGATAAGCTGGGTGACGATAAAACTGACGGCGAGCGCAAGGGAGAGACGGACACGCGGCGCAACATAGGCCTCGCCAAAGCCCGGAACCACCATAAAGGCGGTACCAAGGCGGATGAAAACCAGCAGAAAGGCGAAGAGGTTGACGTTGATGAGTTCGTCAAGCATTCATTCGCTCCGTCCCGTCACAGACCGGCAATGCGTTGTGAGATATTTTCCATTAACCCGATCATGTTGGAAATCATGAAGGGCATGAAAATAATCAGCGCGAGGAAGATCGCGAGGATTTTCGGGACGAATGCGAGAGTCATTTCCTGCACCTGGGTCAGCGCCTGAATAAGCGCAACCACAAGGCCCACACCCAGCGCCACCAGCATGACCGGCGACGCCACCACGAGCAAAACCCAGATCGCCTCACGCACCACGTCAACGACATCGGTCGGGGTCATTTCGCGCCATCCTCACACTACGTATTTGTCTGTATGGCGGGCTGCCTTCCTTTTTAGGATGATTGCCCTTCCCTCCCGTTGAGGAGGCTTTCAAGGGTGCCGGAAAACCGGTTATTTTTCAAGTTTTTCGACGAAAAAAGGCGGAAAGCCGTCTCATAAATGCAAATGGCGCCCTTCAATGGGCGCCCTTCGCGTAATTCACCCGGTCACCGGGATCGAAAGACGACGCCCTAGATCGGCATCTTGATGATATCCTGATACGCCTGGATCACCCGGTCGCGCACGGCAACGACAGTTTCCAGGGTTGCCTCGGCATTACTGACGGCGGTTACGATATCGGCGAGGCCGGCCTTGTCGGTCATGGACTTTATACCTGCCTGTTCGGATGCGTTCAGGCTATCGACGGTATCTTTGCCGACTTCGCTCAAGAGATCGGAAAAGCTCACCTTGGGAGCCGCTTCGCCTTCCCCCACAGAAGTTGCGGTATCAAGCGGTTTCTGGGCCAGCGCCCGCGAATAGGCCTGGGTCGCCGCCAATGCATTTGTTTCAGCCATTTATCCCGCTCCGATTACTGATTCAGAATATCCAAGGTGCGTGCGATCATCTTTTTCGATGCCTCAATCACCCCGAGATTGGCTTGATAGGAGCGCTGCGTTTCCTTCATATCCATGATTTCAACGAGCGAATTCACGTTCGGTATCTTCACGTAACCGTCCTTGTTGGCGGCCGGATGGCTTGGATTGAACTTCAACTGGAAGTCCGACATATCATCCTTGATGCCGGCAACCGCGACCTTGCTCACATTATCAGAGCGGTCGAGAACATTCTTGAAAGTGATGACCTTGCGCCGGTAGGGATCCTCGTCGGGCGACTTGCCCGTGCTGTCCTTGTTGGCCAGGTTTTCCGCAATTACACGCATCCGCTGACCCTGCGCATCCATGCCGGATGCGGAAACAGCCATTGTCTTAAGCAGGTCCATGGTTCTCACTTCCTCTCAGTTGTCTGGGCCTAACGGCGCCCAAGGGCTGTTTTCAACATCCCGAGGTTCTTTTTGTAGAGCGACGTTGTCAGCTGATACTGAATCTGCGTTTCCGCAACCTTCATCATTTCATCTTCCAGATCGACAGCATTGCCGGTCGGAGTCGCGTCCGCAGTATCCTTTTTATATTCTACCTTGAATTTCGACCCGTCATCCGTTGCGATGTGATGCGCATCAGTGCGCTTCGCGGCCATCTTGTGGTCGGCCGCGCGAAAGAGCATTTCCTTGAAAGTCAGCGGTTTCAGATCGCGGGAACGATAATTCGGCGTGTTTGCATTGGCAACGTTCTGCGACAGGACCTTCTGCCGTGCCGTCAGCCATTTCATGCGCTCGCCAAGCGCCGCAAACAGGGGAATACTATCCAGGTTCATCGCATAATCGCTTTGCTTTGCTTATTCCTAAAGCGGCAAATTAGGCGATATTCGTTAATGAACCGTGAATTATTCTGGTAAAAAAAGTCTTTACAGACAAAAACGCCTCCGGAAATCCGGAGGCGTTCGACATTCTGAAAAGGGAATTAAGGCGGATCAGGCCGCTTCCCAGGCTTCCGGCTCGTAATTCCGGACATTCTCGACAAACCGGCCGATCAGAGCTTCCTGCTCGATATTGCCGGTTAGCAACATGTCATCGACATGTAGCGTTTCCTCGACGACGGTCGCGCCGGCAGCCTCGATATCGGCCTTGACATCCTCGATCGCATAGACCGTACGGCCCGCCAGAAGACCGGCTTCGGCAAGGATCTTCGCGGCATCATTGATAAGCGCGACCGGCTTGTTGTCCTCCATGAAACCGCGCATGAAGCGGGCAGTCTGCGGATCGGAGACAAGACGACCGACATGGCGCGAGCCGCCCGGGATCACGACAGCATCGAAATGATGTGACATGGAGGTCGGAAGATACGCGTTGGCCGGGAAGAAGTGGCCCCAGCCGTTGCCATGCCAGCTGTTAACAACACCCTTTTCCGGCGAGACGATTTTAACGTCCGCGCCTGTCAGGACGAGCTGTTTGTGCAGGGTTGTCATGTGGGATTCTTCAAAACCGTTGGCAACGAGAATGGCAACTTTCTTACCGTTCAGCGCATTTTCCAAGTCACTCATATATCTTTATCCTTTCCGTATGTCTCATGCGTGCGGGACACGCCCCGAATCCGTCAAGCCGGGATTTGCTCAACATTCGTTAGATTCAGGCATCCGGTCTTTCGAACAGCCTAACTTGTCATGGTCGACACTGGGTCAAATTCTGTTGTGCAAAGCGGAGCAAAGGCTCCTGATTGGTATTTGCAAACCGCTGGTGCCGTTTAAACGGGCAAGCTGCCCTGTCCAGCGAGCGGGAACATAATCGCTCCTTTCCCGACATGCAAGCGCGAAGTTAAAAAAAGCCACCGAATGTGACGTATTACCGCACCTGCCTACTTGCCGACATTTGCGAAAGCCTCTTTCTGCTACAGTAAATAATTATTAACCCCCGGAATTTAAACTCCCGGCCGATCATTTTAGGGGCGCGATTCCCATGAGTTCGGAAAATTCCACATCCAGATCCTCGAAAGAGCAGACGATCGCCGTCGCGCTCAGTTATGACAATGCACCGGTTTCTGCGGCTGCACGGGTCACGGCAACGGGACGCGGCGAAATTGCAGAACAAATCTTGCAATTGGCCTTCGCTCATGATGTAAAGGTGCGCACAGATTCCGACCTCGCGGAAATTCTGTCGGAAATAGAGCTGGACTGCCCCATCCCGCTTGAAGCGTTTGCGGCAGTTTCAGAGATATTGTCCTATCTGTATAAATGCCAGAGCTTAAGCGTACCCGGGCACCAAGACCAAAATGATCCAGAACAGTGAAATTGACGCCATAATATCCTCGTTAATGAGCGATCTTTCCGGCTATACAGAGCAGACCCGCAACGGGACGATGATTGATCTCGGAACTCTTCCCGGCCGTATACTCGAAGTCCAGGGCATGGTGCAGCGCGCGCCAAGTAAAGATCGGCCCCGGCTCAGCACTTCACTGAACAATCTTCTGAAAAAGCTGGATGAACTCTCCCAGGAAATCCAGCGGGCCCATGACGATCTTTCCCTCGATATCGACAGACTGGATATGGCCACCGGCAAAGAATAGTTTTCAAAGCGGATCGGGCAGGTTACTCTAATCCGGAACAGGGAAAGACAGGAAAAACGAGGTAATGGATCCCATACAGTATCTGAAATATCTTGTGGGCCTGGTTATTGTTCTCGGTCTGATTGCCCTTGTCGCCCTGCTTGCCCGGAAATTTGGTATGGTCCCCGTTGCCCGTCGCAGACCGGGTGCGCCAAAACGCCTTTCCATCACCGACGTCCTCGCAATCGATGCCAAGCGTCGCCTTGTTCTTGTCAAGCGTGACGAGACGGAGCATCTCCTCCTTCTCGGACCTGAACAGGATCTGGTGGTCGAACAGAATATCGCCTTTTCACAACCCGCTTTGCGTGAACCGAGGATAGGGGACGGCGGAAAATGAGTTTGATCCGGATGTTCCGGCGCCACCCGATGCGTCTTTCCCTGATCCTGCTGGCCGTTTTTGCGGTGATGGTTCCACTTGATGTGATGGCCCAGTCGCTTTCGCTCGATCTTGGGGATGACAACGGGCCCTTGACCGGGCGTATTCTCCAGCTCGTCGCCCTGATGACGGTGCTGAGTCTGGCGCCTGCCATCCTGATTGTCACCACCTCTTTCACCCGGCTGATTGTTGTACTTTCCCTCTTGCGAAGTGCTATCGGCATTCAGACGACTCCGCCCAATGTCGTGATCATATCGCTTGCGCTGTTCCTGACCGGCTTCATCATGGCCCCGACCTTCCAGGCGGCCTATGACGAGGGGATCGTTCCGCTTTTGAATGACCAGATATCCGAGGCCGATGCCTTCGTTAAGGTGACCGACCCTTTCAAGACTTTCATGCTGAAGCATGCGCGCGAGAAGGATATTCTGCTTTTCATGGATTTGAGTCAAACGCCTGAGACCGAAAATCCGGAAGATGTCCCCTTAAAAGTGCTGGTGCCGGCCTTCATGATCAGTGAACTGAAACGTGCATTCGAGATCGGCTTCCTTCTCTTCGTGCCCTTCATCGTGATCGATATGGTGGTTGCCTCCATCCTGATGTCCATGGGCATGATGATGCTGCCGCCGGTGATGATCTCGCTTCCCTTCAAACTGATTTTCTTTGTTCTGGTGGATGGCTGGAATCTGGTTGCGAAAAGCCTCGTGGAAAGTTTCCTGCCGGGTGCAAGCTGATCCCCGGTCATGGTAAGGATGCCTGCAAAGCCGATTCTTTTTCCATTTGCGGTTCTTCTCTTTTGCCTTCTTGTCGCCTTTCCGCCGCGGGCAGAGGTGATATCCTCCCAAACCGGCCCTGCCATCAACCTTCGCCATATCTTTGAAGGCGAGATCAATGCCCATGGCGATCCGGTCGGGATGCACGTCTTTCCGGACAAGACGATATCGGGCAATGCGCGGATCAAGAGATTGCTCTCCGGCCCCAACAAGGCAGGTGTCGCCACCGCAATCGTCGGCATATTCGATAAAGAGATCAGTGTCTGGAAGGAAAAATTTTCGAGCCTTTTTCCCGCCCGGCTCACCCGAACGGAAATCATTGCTGCCATTTTACGAGCCGAAAACTCTGCTCTCCCGAACGGAAAGGTGAAGTGGCGCGGGCAATCCGGCCTTGGCTTCGCGATCGAAGGCTATCGCGCAAAGGACGGTACGATCCTGACGGCTTATCCAATTTATATTCCGGATCCAAAAAAGAACTGATGCGGATCACAGCAAAATATAACCCGGATATTGGACTTTTCGATGCCGAAATAACGCCAAAAAACAATCTTTTGGAAAGCTATTTTGAGACGGAAATTCAGCAGGATACTATCTTTCTTGAGGAACTTCGGGCGCGCATTGCAAGCGGTGCAGAAGTGGATATCTCTGGCAATGCCCATCTTCTTGAAGTGAAAGGCGGCACTCTTCGCCTT
>SBHH01000297.1 GCA_006226265.1 Alphaproteobacteria bacterium
GCCCTTCGCATGCAGGATCGCGACCACGGACGGTTCGTTCAGGACGATCCCCCGTCCTTTCACATACACAAGCGTATTGGCGGTTCCAAGGTCGATCGCCATATCGGCCGACATCCAACCGAGCATTTTGGAAAACATTAATTTGCCTCACATACCATTCTGACGGCCGCCGGGATCGGCTCCATCATTCAACCCCTAATATTATCCGCCATCCGTATTTCCATTGCGGGCAAAGAAATCCGCCCCCTCTTTCGTCCGTGCAGATAACAACTCAAATACGCCGAGGCCCCGCCCTGAGAGGACAAGTCGATACAGCGCCTCATATATATCGCAGAAGATAGTTAATTTTTTCCAACCATCCCCGAATTTTCCGCGAAAAATCCGATCCTGCGGTAAACAGGGCGGCGAATGGCAGACCGGAGGACCCAACCGGCGTTAACCATAATTCCGCGACAGGGGGCAAGATAGCAGGTGGCGGGAGCAAGGTAAATACAATGCAGCCATGAAAAAAGCCGGTAGATCACCGGCTTTTCCCATTTTCTTCATATTTCACTGATCAGTCCTAGTTCTTGGACTTGTCGACCAGGCGGCCTTCGGCGATCCAGGGCATCATCGCGCGGAGACGTTCACCGACCTCTTCGATCTGATGCGCATCGTTGCGGGCACGGACGGCCTTGAAGCTCGTCTGGCGGGCCTTGTTTTCCAGCATCCAGTCGCGGGTAAAGCGGCCCGACTGGATATCCTCAAGAACGCGTTTCATTTCCGCCTTGGTCTCGGCGGTGATGATGCGCGGGCCGGTAACATATTCGCCATATTCCGCAGTGTTGGAGATCGAGTAGTTCATGTTGGCGATGCCGCCTTCATAGATCAGGTCGACGATCAGCTTCACTTCATGCAGGCATTCGAAATAGGCCATTTCCGGAGCATACCCCGCTTCGACCAGGGTTTCGAAACCGGCGCGGATCAGCTCGACCAGACCGCCGCAGAGAACCGACTGCTCGCCGAAGAGGTCGGTTTCGCATTCTTCCTTGAAGGTGGTCTCGATGATGCCGGCGCGGCCGCCGCCGATGGCGGACGCATAGGACAGCGCGATATCGAGCGCGTTGCCGGAGGCATCCTGCGCCACCGCAACAAGGCAGGGAACGCCGCCGCCCCGCTGATATTCGGAGCGAACCGTGTGGCCCGGACCCTTCGGCGCGATCATGAAGACGTCCATGTTGGATTTCGGCACGATCAGGTTGAAATGCACGTTGAGGCCATGGGCGAAGACGAGCGCGGCGCCGTCCTTCATGTTGGGGGCCAGCTCTTCTTCATAGATGTCGGCCTGCAGCTCGTCCGGTGTCAGCATCATGATCACATCGCCCCAGGCGGCGGCATCGGCAGGCGTCATCACCTTAAGACCGGCGCCTTCCGCCTTCGCGACGGAGGAAGAGCCCGCGCGGAGCGCAACAGCAACTTCCTTCACGCCGGAATCCTTCAGGTTGTTGGCATGGGCATGGCCCTGGCTGCCGTAACCGACGATGACGACTTTCTTGCCCTTGATCAGATTGACGTCTGCATCGCTGTCGTAATAAACGCGCATTTTCCTGTATCCTTTGCTTTAAACTTCTCTGTATTTTGTCTGTGATTTTTATGCGGGATCAGATGGTATCCGTCCCGCGATGAACGGCAACGACCCCAGTCCGGCAGACTTCCGCCTTGCCGAGCGGCTCCATCAGGGCGATGAAGGCCTTCACCTTGTCGGGAACGCCGGTGACTTCGAAAACGAAGGAATCCTCGGTGGTATCGACGGCGCGGGCGCGGAAGATATCCGCCATGCGAAGCGCCTCCACCCGCTTTTCCCCCTTGCTGATCACCTTGACCAGCGCCATTTCGCGCTCCACGCTCGGCCCCTCCATGGTGAGGTCAGTGATCTTGTGAACGGGCACAAGGCGGCCAAGCTGCGCCTTGATCTGCTCGATCACCATCTTCGTACCCGTCGTGACGATGGTGATCCGCGAGAGGTTCTTTTCCTCATCCACGCGCGCCACGGTCAGGCTCTCGATATTATAGCCGCGCGCCGAAAACAGGCCCACCACGCGCGCCAGGATCCCGAACTCGTTATCGACAAGAACGGAGATGGTATGGCGGAAAATTTCGGTATCCTGTATCATTGTGCAAGCAATCCTTTTGCTGTCGCGGTTTCTTTTAAACCAGCACCCCGGTTTAATCCACTAATTTAGCAGGGGGTCAGACCTCTTAAACGAAGGACAGTCCGTCGGTGGTGACCTTCGGCGCATCCTCGCCATCGTCATCGCCGAGCAGCATCTGGTTATGCGCCGCGCCGGAGGGGACCATGGGGAAGACATTCTCCGCCTTGTCGACCAGCATATCGACCAGCACCGGCCCCTTGGTCGCGATCATTTCCTTGATGCAATCGTCCACCTTGTCGGGATCGGAGCAGCGAAGCCCCGTGCCGCCGAAGGCTTCGGCAAGTTTCACGAAATCGGGCAGGCTCTCCATATAGCTTTCCGAATAGCGCCCGCCATGCAGCAGTTCCTGCCATTGGCGCACCATGCCCATATATTCGTTGTTGAGGATGAAAATCTTCACCGGCAGGCGGTACTGCAGGATCGTCGAGAGCTCCTGGATATTCATCATGGTGGAGGCTTCGCCCGCCACATCGACGACGAGGGCCTCGGGATGCGCGACCTGAACGCCCATGGCCGCCGGCAGGCCATAGCCCATGGTGCCGAGACCGCCCGAGGTCATCCAGCGGTTCGGTTCCTCAAACTGCAGATACTGCGCGGCCCACATCTGGTGCTGCCCCACTTCCGTGGTGAAATAGCGGTCCATGCCCCTGGTCAGTTCATTGAGGCGGGAAAGCGCATATTGCGGCTTGATCGTCTTGCCTTTCTGTTCGAACTTCAGGCACTGGCGCGCGCGCCACTGGTCGATCTGCGCCCACCATTTCTTGAGCGCGGCCGTATCCGTCTTGTGGACTTCCGACTTCCAGACCTTGATCATGTCTTCAAGGACATGGCCGACATCGCCGACGATCGGAATATCGACGGCGATATTCTTGTTGATCGAGGACGGGTCGATATCGATATGGATCTTCTTCGAGTCCGGCGAGAAGGTCGAGATCGCCCCCGTCACCCGGTCATCGAAGCGCGCGCCAACGCAGACCATGACATCGCAGTCATGCATGGTGTGGTTCGCCTCGAACGTGCCATGCATGCCAAGCATGCCGAGGAACTGCTTGTCGGACGCGGGGTACGCGCCAAGCCCCATCAGGGTATTGGTGATCGGATAGCCGGTCATGCGGACGAACTGGATCAGGAGCTTGGACGCCTTCGGCCCCGAATTGATGACGCCGCCGCCCGTATAGAAGACAGGCCGCTTCGCGCCCGCGATCATCTTGACCGCCGCCTTGATGGCTTTGAGGTCGCCTTTCATTTGCGGCTTGTAGCGGGTCTGCTTGGCCATGGAGGGTGGCATATAAGACCCTTCGGCAAGCTGGACGTCTTTCGGCAGGTCAATAACGACCGGACCCGGACGGCCCGTGGTCGCGACCTGAAAGGCCTCATGCATGGTGCGGGCGAGATCGTTCACATCCTTGACCAGATAGTTATGCTTGGTCACCGGGCGGGTGATGCCGACGGTATCGGCCTCCTGAAAGGCATCGTTGCCGATCATATGGGTGGCGACCTGCCCGGTCAGGCAGATGATCGGAATGCTGTCCATCAGCGCATCAGCAAGGCCGGTAACCGCATTGGTCGCACCGGGACCGGAGGTCACCAGCACAACACCCGGCTTGCCGGTGGAGCGGGCATAACCCTCCGCCGCATGGACCGCGCCGCCTTCCTGACGGACGAGGATATGGCGAATGCTGTTCTGCTTGAAAAGCTCGTCATAAAGCGGAAGCACGGCACCGCCGGGATAGCCAAAAATCACCTCCACGCCCTGGTCCGCCAGCGCCTTGATTGCAATTCCCGCTCCGCTCAGTTCCTCTTTCGCCATCTGACTGTCCAATCATTCCGGCGTTCAGGGTTTTCCCGCCCCATACGCCTAAAAATTCAATAGAAAAAAAGCGCCCGGAGAAATTACCGGGCGGCTAAACGGGCATTCTTCCTTGGAAATCAGCCCTTCATGAGGCGAACCTAGACCCTCAATTCCCCTGCGTCAACAAAAATCGACGAATAAATGGAAAGAATTCCGCCTTTAAACTTTCCAAATCTTGCGCAGAAGAGGAATTTGCTTCGCACATCTTATTCCGAACCCATGTCATCTGACGTTTCGCATAGCGCCGGGTGAGCATTTTAATCCGATCCAAAGCTTCCTCCAACTTTAGCGTTCCGTCAAGCACCTCTATAAGCTCCGGCACGCCAAGCGCTTTCATGGCGGGCAGTGTCGGATCGAGATGGCGATCCATCAGCCCCCTCACCTCTTCGAGCGCCCCGCCGTCCGTCACCATCCAGTCGAGGCGGCGGTTGCAGCGGTCATAGAGCCATTGCCGTTCCGGCATCAGGGCGAGCCAGAGACGCGGGCCTTCCAGAATAGGCCCCGCAGGAGCCTTTCTCTGCCAGTGAAGCAGCGAGACACCCGTCTCTTCGATGACCTCAAGCGCCCGGAGGAGCCGTTGCGTATCGCCGGGCTTCAACCGCGCCGCCATATCAGGATCGAGTTCACTAAGCCGTTCATGAATGGCGGCGGTTCCCTCCACCTCCTGCTGATGGCGGAGGCGGGCGCGAAGTTCCTCCCCGATCGACGGAATTTCAGCGATCCCTTTGGTCAGGATATCGAAATAAAGCCCGGTCCCGCCCACCACGACGGGCAGCTTCCCCTCCGCCTGCACCTTCGCAATCTCGGCAAGCGCAAGGTCGCGCCAATGGGCCGCCGTACAACGGACGGAGGGATCGAGCGTGCCGTAAAGCCGGTGCGGGACCCGCGCCTCTTCCGTTTCATCCGGGCGGGCGGTCAGGACACGAAGGCCGTCATAAATCTGCATGCTGTCCGCATTGATAATGACACCGCCGAATTCCTCTGCTATGGCAATGGCCGTGGCGGATTTGCCGCTCGCCGTCGGTCCCGCCAGCAGAATGGTGCCGGGCCGCCGGTCTGTATGTTGCTCAGTTTCAATCATCAGGGAATTTCGACGCGCTTATGACCCAGTCCTCAGTTCTTACACTTGTCGCCGATCATACAGCGCGCGGGGATATCCGCAACGGTGCAGACAGCCTCCAAAAAGCTCTTGCCAACGCCGGGATTGAAAGCCGTCTCGATTGGCTCGCCGAAGAAATCGCCGTCGATGCCCTGATCGAGGCGCCGGTGGAGGCCGCGAAGGCAGCTCTCGACGGCATGGATGCGATGCTTGCGCCCTTCGATTTCTGCCTGCAGCCGCAGGCGGACCGGCGGAAGAAACTTTTCCTCGCCGATATGGACAGCACCATCATCACGGTCGAATGCATTGACGAGCTTGCGGATTTTGCAGGGCTTCGCGCGGAAGTATCCACCATCACCGAAAAGGCGATGAACGGCCTTCTCGATTTCAACGATGCTTTTCGCGAACGGGTCGCCATGCTGAAAGGTCTCCGCCGCGAAGTGCTGGAACAGGTCTATCGGGAGCGGGTCACCCTGACGCCGGGCGCGAAGGAACTGGTCCGCACCATGCGGGCCCATGGCACCTATACGGCGCTCGTCTCGGGCGGCTTCACCTTCTTCACCGGCCGAGTGAAGGAGGATGTCGGCTTCGATATGCATATGAGTAACGAGCTTCTGTTTGAGGATGACGCATTGACCGGTGTCGCAGCGGAACCGATCCTCAATTCCTCTGCCAAGCTCAAAACCCTGAACCGGCTTTTGACCGAAAAATCCCTGCCGCGGGAGGCCAGCCTCGCGGTCGGCGATGGCGCGAATGATATCCCGATGATTGAGGCCGCAGGCCTTGGCGTTGCCTTCCATGCGAAGGCGAAGGCCGCCGCCGCAGCGGATGCGGAAATTCGTCATGGGGATTTGACTGGCCTTCTCTATTTCCAGGGATACCGGGCGGACGAGATTGTCCGGGACTGATCAAGACTTCCCTTCCCCCAAATGAAAATGGCGCCCGTTTGACCGGGCGCCATCATCCTGTCTATACCGCTTGTCCCTAGCTGTTCTTGTTCAGCTTGAGGGCGATAAAGCGGGAGTTCTGACCGCGCTTCATCAGCAGAAGAACGGACTTCTTGTCGGTGGCCTCGATTTCCTTAAAGCGTTTTTCAAGTTGCGCGATGCTGGTCACCGGCTCTAGCTGGGCTTCCAGAAGGATGTCGCCCGGACGAATGTCCTTGCTGGCGGCTTCACTGTCGGGATCGACATTGGCCACAACCACGCCCTTGACGTCATCGCCGAGGTTGAGCTGTTCGCGAACGGCATCGTCGATGTTCGAAAGCTCCATCCCGAGGATTTCGGAGGTTGCGCCTTCTGAGGCGCCTGCCGGGCCGTTGTCGGACATCGCCTTCTCGGCCTTTTCAAGTTCCCCGAGGGTCACGTCGACCGTCATCTTCTTGCCGTTCCGCCACAACTCGACCGAAACCTTCGACCCGACCTTGGTGCCGGCAACCAGACGGGAAAGCTCACGGGGTTCCGTGACCTTCTCACCATTGAAGTTGAGGATCACGTCACCGGCCTTGATGCCTGCCTTGTGGGCCGGACCATCTTCCGGAACGCCGGCGACAAGAACGCCTTCGGTGTTTTTGAGGTCAAGCCCTTCGGCCAGTTCCTCGGTCACCGGCTGGATCACGACACCGAGCCAGCCGCGGCTGGTCTTGCCGAACTCGATCAGCTGTTTGGCGACCGGCATGGCAAGCTCGGACGGAACCGAGAAGCCGATCCCGATGCTGCCGCCGGACTGCGAGAAGATCGCCGTGTTGATGCCAATCACTTCACCGTCCATGTTAAAGAGCGGACCGCCGGAATTCCCCTTGTTGATGGAGGCATCGGTCTGGATATAGTCATCATAGGGACCGGAGCGAATGTCACGTCCGCGGGCCGAGATGATACCGGCCGTCACCGTGCCACCAAGACCATAGGGGTTACCAATAGCAAGCACCCAGTCACCAACACGGGCCTTGGCGCTGTCGCCCCATTTCACGTCGATCAGCTTGTGCTGTGCCGGATCGATTTTAAGAACCGCAACGTCTGTTTTCGGATCGGTCCCGACCAGCTTGGCGGGGACCTTGTCACCGTCCTTGAAAATCACTTTGATTTCTTCGGCGCCGTCGATGACGTGGTTATTGGTAATGACATAGCCTTCCTTGGCGTCGATCACGAAGCCCGAGCCAAGCGAGGTGGCCTTGCGATCATGCTCCTCGCCCTTGCCGCGATTGCCGAAATCTTTAAAGAAATCCTCGAAAGGATGACCTTTCGGAAGCTGCGGTAAATTAGGCCCGCCGGAAGTATGAATGGTCTGTGTCGTCGAAATATTGACGACGGCAGGGGAAAGTTTATCAACAAGGTCGGCAAAACTGTCCGGTGCAGGACGCGCCCGGGCATTAAGGGCAAAAACGGTCATGACTGTGAAGACCGTAATGGTTGAAAGGACAAGAGTACTGTATCGGCGCACTCCCGAGGTCTGATCCGATGCGGATCCGGCCCTGACTTCTACCCTTTCGGGCAGTGCTGGATATAGGTTAAACAAGTTCATCTTCCTTCTAAAATGAGACGTGGCGCAGCCCGTTCCGGA
>SBHH01000303.1 GCA_006226265.1 Alphaproteobacteria bacterium
TGCGTACATATATATATATATATATACATATATACATGTATACATACTTTTGTACGTATAATTTTATTTCTCTATCGTATTCCTTCTTTTCTTTACCATCACTTATCTTTTTCTATCTATATATTCATTCTCTCATATTGGCAGAGCAATTTCCAGTTCCATCAGACAGGCCGGATCCTAATTTCTCCGGCGGCACCAGAATTGATACATCCCCCGGAAAAGCATCGGCTTCTCCGCTTCGAACGCGGCCCAGTTGGCAAGATTGGTCGCCGCCGGATCCATGGGATAGTACGCGCGGTAAGCGGCAAGCGGCGCGAGCGAGACAAATTCAAAGCCGAGAAATTCAAGATCAAGGGTTTTGATCGCCCCCTCGATCCGCGGGATATCGAAACGCTGTTCCTGCCGGTTGAAGAGAAGATCGCGGCATCCGCTCAGGCTATAGAAATCAAGCTCCCGCGTGACGTCCGCTGCCGGATCATCAAAGGGCAAGGACAGTAATTCCCGCCGAAGGGCGCGCATCTCGTCAAGGCTTAAGCTCTTGATCTTATCTTCCCCGAGCCGGGCGCGAACCGCGACGACATCCTGCCGCGCCTGTTCGCTGTAAAGCGCAATCTTCATCACGCCTTTGGGCGCGAGAACCTTCAGAAGTCCCTTCCAGGCCCCTTCCGGATCGGCCATGTGATGCAGCACCCCGCAACATTCGATCAGATCGAAGGGTCCGAAATCATCGGGGAGCGCCAGAATATCGGCGAGCGCAAAACGGATATTGGACATGCCGCGCGCTCCCGCCTCCCGCGCCGCATAGCCGAGTGAGGCGGCGGAAAGATCGATCGCCGTCACCTCCGCCCCCTCAATCCGGATGGCCGTGCGCAGCGCATGACGGCCCGTGCCCGCTCCCGCCACCAGAACGGCGGGCTGCATCGGCAAGGCCATCGGCGGATGATGAGGGAACAATTGACGGGAAAGCGCCTGCAAGGAAATCTCGCCGCCCGCACGCAAGCCGCGCCAGCGGGGATAAGGACTTTCCTCATATTGGGCGCGCACGGCGGCGGAAACCGTATCGGCACTCTCTCCAAGCACAGGAAGATTGGCGGCGAGCTTCGTTTCTTTCTGACGCCGGGGACCGAGACGGCTCAGCAACTCCCGTGCATAAGGAAGCTCTTTAAGCACCTCTGCCTCATCGCCAAGAAAACGGGCCGCCAGCTCCGGCGGTAGCGGGCGGTAGAGAGCCGACAGAAGCGCGTCCAGCAACCCCGCCTTTTCCGGCGGAAGGTCGGGCGCATCGCCGGGAATCACAAGCACATATTCGCCAAGCTCCAGTTGCAGGGCAATGAGCGCGGCTTCCTCCAATCGTTCCGCGACGGCCTTCTTATCAAAGCGGGAGCGCAACGCCGCCAACAGTATCCCCATCTCCCGCGAAGGCAGCAATATTCCGGACAAGGCGGCGGCCAAAACCGGCTCGGTAAGCGCCTCCAGCAACCTTTCCCGCACTGAAGGCTCTGCCAGCCGGGCCGTTATTACCTGCTCATCAAGACCGGGATCGAGCAAGCCTTCAAAGGCTGCATGACGGCGGAGGCGGTTCAGAAGCGCGACCACAATGCCATCGGCCTCGACATCGGCACGCGACAGGCACAAAACCAGCGCCTCATCGCCGGGGCCCCCCAGATCCGCGCCCTCCCCTGCCTCGACAATAAAGGCAAGCTCCTGCAAGCTGGCGGCAGACTGATTGCTGGCTTTCACGGCGGCAAGACCGGCACGCACCGCATCACGATGCTTTCCCCTTGCCCCCAAAAACCGCGCATACGCCGTCCAGGCGCGACCATAGGAAGGATTGAGTTTCACCGCTGCCTTGAAGGATTTTTCCGCTCCTTGCGCTTTCCCGTCATCGCGGAGGATCAGCGCAAGATTGTAATGCGCCTCGGCAATCCGGTTGTTCTTCTTCAAAATTGCCCGGTAAAGTCCCACGGCCTCCGCATTCCGCCCCTGCCGCTGCAGCGCCGTCGCGCGGCCCATCTCCTGCCGTATATCCTCTGTCAGCATCGCCTCTCCTTTGACGGGAGATTAGGCGAAAGCGAAGCTGTTTGTCATCTGCTACCTGCGGTCTTGCCCAAAAAACAGACAGAATAAGCAGGATTTATTGTGCGATGGCTAAATTTTGGGCGATTTGTTGAAAAAATGTTGCGCCGCAAAATTACAAACTATTGAAAAACAACGGTTTTTAAAACTGGCATGCTATTTGCTGCAGTGCACATACCTAGTTTGACAAGGATTACCAAAATGAACGCATCAAGATTTCTTGCCATCCCCCTTCTTTCCCTGGCTCTGACAGCAACGGCACATGCCGATCCGCTGATCGAGGAAAAGGACGTGCCGGGCGAATTTTCTGCCAATATCGCCCTCACCAGCGATTATGTCTTTCGCGGCATTTCTCAAACCAATAACGAGGCGGCCCTGCAGGGCGGCATTGATTACAGCTACGATTTCGGTCCCGCGGCCGTTCATGCCGGCATCTGGGGGTCGAATGTAAAATTCACCGATGCGACGCTGGAGCTTGACTATACGGTCGGCGTCGGCGGCAGTATGGACAAGTTCGGCTGGGATGTTTCGGCGATCTATTACACCTATCCCGGTTCCTCCAGCAGTCTCGACTACGATTTCTTCGAAATTGCGCCGTCGTTAAGCTATGACTTCGGCATTGCCTCGGTCACCGGCGGGGTCAACTATTCACCCAATTATTTCGGCAACAGCGGTGATGCGCTCTACAGCTACGCCAGTGTCGATGTGCCGATCGGGAAATACTTCACCTTGAGCGGCAATATCGGCTATCAGTCAATCGACGATAACACCGCCTTCGGCACCGACGATTACATGGATTACGGCGTAAGCGTCTCGACCGAAATTGCGGGCTTCGGCCTCAGCGCGGGCTGGACCGACACCGATCTCGACAACAGCCAGTGCGGGTCGCTTTGCGGCGTGTTCGCGGTCAGCCTTTCAAAATCTTTTTAACCCCCTTATTCCCGTAGGGTAAGGACTGGTCTCCCCTTTCCTCTACCCGTCGACTTGGCCGTCCGACCCCGACAGGCGGACGGCCTTTTTTTTATGCGAATTCCGGCGGGCGCAGCGTTCCGCCGTCACAGATTTCTTTCGTTGTCAGTCATAACTCCGGCAATTACGGAGAATATGATGGCAGATGTGAAGATCGAACTGTCCGGCGCGGTTCTGTCGGACGTCGCAAAAATCGTCATTTTTGCGAAGAACAAATCAAAAGAGCTGGCAACGATCGAGGTAAAGGACAGCCGGCCGGTCGGTGGCGGTGCCGTGAAAATCGACGAGAAGGAAGTTTTCGTCGCCGTTTATTACAAGGGCCTCCTCTATAATATCAAGGAGAAACATTATCTGGATGTCCGCATTATCGGTGATGGTACACTTTTCATCGCGGCGGACGGGCATGGCAAGAGCCGGGTGAATTTCCGCATCTGACGCCACTTCCAGGCAGATGGAAATTGCGAGGCCGCTCGACAGCCCGCTCCCGGCGTGATACTTTCGACAAAAATAATAAGAAGGGAGCGAACAGATGCATGATCTGGTTATTCGCGGCGGCAAGGTTTTCGACGGAACGGGAGAGGCCCCTTTTGCCGCAGACATCGCCATTGATAACGGCCTTATTTCGGAAATCGGCACGGATGTAGCGCAAGGCCGCGAGGAGATCGACGCGACCGGCATGATCGTCACGCCGGGCTTCGTCGATATCCATACCCATTATGACGGACAGGCGACCTGGGACGACCGGCTGACACCGTCCTCGCTCCATGGGGTAACGACCGTTGTGATGGGCAATTGCGGCGTCGGCTTCGCGCCCTGCCGCCCGGAAGACCATACCCGCCTGATCAAGCTGATGGAGGGGGTCGAGGATATCCCCTATCCGGTCATGACAACCGGCTTGCCCTGGAACTGGGAAAGCTTTCCCGACTATCTCGACAGTCTGGAGGCGCGCAAATTCGATATCGACGTGGGGGCGCAGCTTCCCCATGCCCCGCTCCGTGTCTATGTGATGGGAGAGAGGGGCGCGAACCGCGAGGAAGCAAGCGATGAGGATATCGCCGAGATGGCCCGTATCGCCGCCGAGGCGATGGAGGCGGGTGCGCTCGGCTTCTCCACCTCCCGCACGCTCAATCACCGGACGGCGGATGGCGATCCGACGCCAACGCTCACTGCCAGCGAGAAGGAACTTGCGGGCATTGCCGATGCCTTGAAGGCGACCGGCAAGGGCGTGCTGCAATTCGTATCCGACTTCAATGACCCGAAAAAGGAAGCCCTGATGCTCCGCCGCCTCGTGGAAGGCTCAGGGAGACCGCTTTCCGTCTCCCTCGCCCAGTCGGACGTGGTGCCGGATGGCTGGCGCAACATGCTCGATATGCTGGAAGAGGCCGCGAATGACGGCCTGCCCATGAAGGCGCAGGTCTGCGGCCGTCCGGTCGGAGTTTTGCTTGGCCTCGAACTCACCCTCAACCCCTTCTCCGGCCATGCGGTTTATAAGGAGATTGCGAAGCGCCCGCATGCGGAGCGGGTCGCCCTCCTCCGGGATCCGGCGTTCCGGGCGAAGCTGCTCAATGACAGCCCGGTTTCGAAAAATCCCTTCGTGAAGAATATGCTTCGCAATTTCGGCAAGATGTTCGTACTTGACGATAATCCGGATTACGAGCCGACGGTCGAGAAAACCCTCGCCCATATGGCGAAGGCGCGGGGCGTCTCGGCAGAGGAACTCGCGCTCGATCTCATGCTGGAGGATGAAGGGCGCGGCATGCTTTACCTTCCCTTCCTGAATTATGCCAACAACAATCTCGATCCGTCCTACGAGATGCTGAAAAGCAAGGATACCCTGCCGGGGCTTTCCGATGGCGGGGCGCATGTCGGCACCATTTGCGATGGCTCCTTCCCGACCAGCATGCTGACCCACTGGACGCGGGACCGGACACGCGGGCCGAAATTCCCGCTGGAATGGGTCGTGAAGCGGCAAACGCTGGATACCGCCTCCGCCGTCGGGCTGCATGACCGGGGGCTTTTGAAAGTCGGCTACCGCGCCGATTTCAATGTCATCGATTATGACAACCTGACCCTGCACCGGCCCGATGTCGCCTATGACCTTCCGGCGGGCGGACGGCGCCTGATCCAGACCGCGACGGGCTATAAGGCGACGATCTGCGCAGGCGAAGTCATCATTCGCAATGGCGCCCCCACCGACGCCCGCCCCGGCCGTCTTGTCCGCGGCGCAAAGCCCGCCCCGGTTCAGGCGGCGGCGGAGTAGCGGGTCCGGCTCAGAGGGAATAGCAGATCAGCAGGAACGGCCGTAGAGTTTACAGGCCTTGCCGAACAGCTTCTCGGCGTGATCCTTATCCTTCGGCACACCCTGGCCATGCATGTAGCGGACGCCGAGATTGTTGCAGGCCTGGGCGATGCCGCCATCGCAGGATTTTTCATAAGACGCAATCGCCTCTTCCTTTCTCTCCTTGCTGGCGGCATCATGCTCCAGCAACAGGGCGAGGTTGAAGCAGGCCTTGGCATGACCCGAGGCGCAAGCCTTGCGGCTCAAGTCCCGCGCCTTTTCCAGATTCTCCGCAACCCCCTGGCCCCCGATATACTGAAGCGATAGATTGAAGCAGCCTTCCGGAATACCGGCATCGCAAGCCAGGGCATAATATGTCGCGGCTTTCGCCATATCCTTATTTTCCGGCTCTCCCTGATCGTAATAGATACCGGCATTCATGCAGCCTGCGCCCCAGCCTGCGCGGCAACTTGCGATAGCCTTGCTGATATCGGCCGACCGCTTTGTGGCGGCGTCATTCAACCGGTCTCGCATTTTGCAGGAATCCCTGTCCCCCAGCTTGCAGCCCTTCCCATACAGGGTAAGGGCGCGGGGAATATCGCGCGGCACTCCGACGGCCTGCTGATACATTTTGCCCGCGTTGAAGCATCCGGCGCCATGCCGGAAATCACAGGCCTTCACATAATAGCCTGCGGCCTCGGCCTCTTCCTTCGGCATGTTTCTGCCCGTACGGTACATCTCGCCGATCGACATGCAGGCATAGGCATTCCCCTTGTCACAGGCCCTCCGGATAAGCGCCGCCGCCTTGTCGCTGTCTTTCGAAACGCCTGTCCCCTTCGAATAAAGGATACCCAGGAGATAGCAGCCCGATGTCTCGCCGCCATCGCAGGCCCGCGTGAACAGCTGCGCCGCCCGCGTCGGGTTCGACGTCGTGCCCGCGCCCGTGTAATAGCGGCCGCCAAGACGCACGCATTCATCCAGCTCGCCGTTATCGCAGGCCTTCTGCATTTCCTCGTAAAGACCCGGAGAACTTTCCCCGGTCAGATAGCCATCGGTTCGCGCCTTCGAGACCGGCACCTTGCAAAGAGAACCGGCAACGACGGCAAGAAAGACACCCAGAGCGAAAATGAGCCACTTTCTCCGCCCGGTTGTTCCCAGTTTTCCACGGCTTAAATTGCGCGTCATAAATTCTGCCATTCCTGCATCCAGACCGCTGGTAAATTACAAGTTCAACTTCCGTCATACCGGCAAGCCGTTAATAACTGTTTAGCTTCCATTTAATAAATCACTTTTGCATTTGAAGCCGCAAGCGATCCCCTGTTTGACAAGCGCACCCCGCCTGTGAACAATAAAATCTGCATATAATAACGGAGGAAGCCCATGCGAAGCCTATTCTACACGCTCGGCTCTCCTTTCGCGCGAGCCATCCGGGTGCTTCTGCACGAACTGGAGCTCGATTACGGGAAAGAGGAGGAACTGACCACCCCGACCGTTGAGGAGCGCGCCGCCGTCACGCCGACCCTGCAGGTGCCGACCCTTCGCGATAAGGGAACGACCCTCTGGGAAAGCGGGCTGATCGCCGATTATCTGCTGTCGAGCTACCCCGCACCGGAGCGGGGCGATCCGCCGCTCGCGCCGCATCTCGCACGCCCCGAAAGCGCGTGGGAAGACCGGCTAATCCTCGCCACCGCACAGACGCTCGGCTCCGCCGCGACCATCATCAGCCAGATGCGCTGGGCCGGTGTCGCCTGGTCCGACAACGACTATCTGACGCGCTGCCGCGACCGGTTGCCCCATCTGCTCGGCTGGCTGGAGGAACGCCTGCCCGATACCGGCCATGGCTTCTTCGGCGCGCATCTCTCGGCGCAGGATATTTTCCTCGTCTGTCATCTCGACTTCATTGCCAACCGGCCGCTCGATCTCGATCCCGAGCTTGAAAAATTCCCCAAAACAGACGCGCTTGTCACCCGTCTGCGCACACGTCCCTCCTTCCTCGACAACCCCATCCTTTGGTGGGATCCGGATGTAACCGGCTATGCCGAGGATGGCCGCACCCCGCTTTACGCATAGGAAACAGCGGGAGATCACTGGTCTTTTTCCACCCTCCCCTCAATATGCGGCAAGTCGCATATAATCGCACGGAAGTCGGCAAGGGGGTAGCCGCGCGAAGGCGCCTCTGTTAGGCTTTCCCCACTACTGACGTAGCCACTAACCATATCCGGCGATCATAAAAAGCCCGCGAAAAGGGGCGCCGAATACCAAAACATGGGGGTAAGTATGAGTGAAAATTTGTATGATACCGACTACGAAGTGGGTCAAAGCAACCTGCAAAAATGGGGGATGGATATTCATCATCCGG
>SBHH01000135.1 GCA_006226265.1 Alphaproteobacteria bacterium
CACATCCATCACAAGCGCTTCAAGCCCCGCCGCCAGCTTCTTGGAGAGGATGGAGGCGGTGATGAGCGGGATGGATTCCACCGTCGCCGTGATATCCCTTGTCGCATAGAAACGCCGGTCGGCGGGCGCGAGATTGTCAGTCTGGCCGATAATGGCGCAGCCGATATGCCGGACAATCTTGGTCAGCAAATCGGGATCCGGCGCGGTGTTGTAGCCCGGCACGGCGTCGAGCTTGTCAAGCGTGCCGCCGGTATGGCCAAGGCCCCGGCCTGAAATCATCGGCACCGCCGCGCCGCAGGCCGCGACGATGGGGGCCAAGACAAGGCTCACCTTGTCGCCGACGCCGCCGGTCGAATGCTTGTCCACCACGGGGCGCTTCAAATCCGCCTTCGACCAGTCCATGACATGGCCCGACTGCACCATCGCGCGGGTCAGATGGACGCGTTCCTCCATGCTCATGCCTTGAAAGAAGACGGCCATAGCGAAGGCGGCGATCTGCCCCTCCGAGACGCTGTCGTCCGTCATGCCCTTCACCAGAAACTCGATCTCGGCCTTCTCAAGTTTGCCGCCATCGCGTTTCTTGCGAATGATTTCCTGCGGGAAGAATGGGGTGTCAGTCGCCATAGGGGATCCAGATATTCTTGATTTGCGTCGCCTGACGGAGGAATTCAGGCCCTTCGCTTTCCGCATCATCGAACCAGTCGCGCGCCCGGCCGTTATTGACCCAGGTACGTTTCATATTCCCGGCGGAGGCAGCCTCCACCAGCTTGCTGCCGGGTCTGGGGCCGAAATACCAGAGGCTTTTCACATCGTCATGCTCGGCGAGGGTCTTGGTCAAGGCATCGCGGGCGCCGGTCACGATATTGACGACCCCGCCCGGCACGTCGGAGGTTTCGAGCACCTGATAAAAATCGGTCGCGAGAAGCGGGAAACGCTCGGACGCGATGACCACGGTGCGGTTGCCCATGGCGATGGCGGGCGCGATCAATGAGATCAGCGAAAGAAGCGGAGCCTCATCCGGGCAGGCGATGCCGATGGTACCGATGGCCTCTTTCATGGCGAGGGTCACGCCCCGCATGGGCGGCGAATGAATAGTGGATTCGTATTTATCGGCCCAGGCGCCATAAGTGAACAGGCGGCTGATGGTCGCCTCCACCTCCCGCGCAGCGGATTTGGCGGAAACGCCGGTGAGGTGCTGAAGGCGTTTTGCAAATTCCTCGGCCCGCGCATCGAGATTTTCCGCGATATAATAGAGAACCTGCGCCCGGCCATGAGCGCTTGCGGAGGTCCAACCGGTCGCCTTTCGCGCGGCTTCAACCGCGTTCCGGATATCCTTCCGGTTGCCATCGCCCACCTCGCCGATTTTCTCGCCCGCAGTTGAATAAACGGGCAGGCTGTAACCGGAATCGGGCCTCGCCTGCTTGCCGCCGATATAAAGCTTCGCCGTCCGGTCGATGCCCGCGGCAGTAATCGCGCTCTCTTTTGCCTTGGGGGCTTTTTCAAGCGGTTTAATTTCGGGCAGTTTTGAAAGGAAAGCGGGCTTTAACACCTCCATCATGCCTTCAAATCCGCCTTCGCGGCCATAGCCCGATTCCCGCGTCCCGCCAAAGCCGCAGGCCGCATCGAACTGGTTGGTCGAATTGATCCAGACCACCCCGCAATCGAGCTTCGGCGCGACGTCGAGGGCAAGATTGATATTCTCGCTCCAGACGGAAGCGGCGAGACCGTAGCGTGTGTTATTGGCGATTTTGACCGCTTCTTCTGGCGTGCGGAAGGTGAGGACCACGATGACGGGGCCGAAAATCTCAACTTGCGCAATCGTGGCGGCGGGCGCGACATTGGTGAAAAGCGTCGGCGGGTAGAAGCATCCCTCCTTCGGCGTGGCCCAGCTGGGTTGCCAGAGTTCCGCGCCCTCCTTTGTGCCTTTCTCGACGAGGGAGGTAATGGTTTTCAACTGCTGAGGTGAGACAATCGCGCCCATATCGACGGATTTATCAAGGGGGTCGCCGATCCGCAATGTTTCCATGCGTGCTTTCAGCTTCTTGATCATCGCCTCCGCGATGCCTTCCTGCACCAGAAGGCGGGAGCCCGCGCAGCAGACCTGTCCCTGATTGAACCAGATGGCATCGACCACGCCTTCGACCGTGCTGTCGAGATCGGCATCATCAAACACAATGAAGGGCGACTTGCCGCCAAGTTCCAAGGTCAGGTGCTTGCCCTGACCCGCCGTCACTTCGCGGATATGGCGCCCGACTTCGGTCGAGCCGGTAAAGGCGATCTTGTCGATCCCTTCATGCCGGGCGAGGGCATCGCCCGCCGTGCCGTCGCCGGTCACGATATTGACGACGCCGGCGGGAAGGCCGACGCCTTCGCAAATCTCGGCTAAGAGAAGCGCGGTGAGAGACGTATATTCGGCGGGTTTCAGCACCACCGTATTGCCAGCGGCGATGGCGGGCGCGATTTTCCAGGCGAGCATCAGAAGTGGGAAATTCCAGGGGATGATCTGGCCGATCACGCCCATGGGCTCGAAGCCCTTAAGCTCGCTCTCCTGAAGCTGTGCCCAGCCCGCATGATGATAGAAATGCCGCGCGACCAGCGGAATATCGATATCGCGGGTTTCACGCACCGGCTTTCCGTTATCGAGGGTTTCGAGCACGGCGAAGAGACGGGCGTGACGCTGCACCGCGCGGGCGAGGGCATAGAGATATTTTGCCCGCGCCTTGCCGCCGATGGCCTGCCAGTCCTTTTGCGCCTTTCGCGCCGCCTTGACGGCTGCATCGATATCGGCGGCATCGGCTGCGGCAATCCCGGCAAGCTTTTCATCCCGCGCAGGGTTGTGCGTGTCAAACCATTTGCCCGATTTTGGCTTCACCCATTTCCCGCCGATAAAAAGATCGAACCTGCCCTTATGGGCGGCAAGCCAGTCGCGGGCCGGGCCGTCGCCTTCCGGCGCGGGACCGTAGCTCATCTGATCGAAAATCTCTGCAATGCTCATGGAAGGTCCCTCAGGCCATCGGATGGCGGAAATCGGCGGAATAACGGCCGGTTACATGATGTTCCAGCTGGCGCTCGATATCGCCAAGAAGGCTCGATGCGCCAATGCGGAAGAGATCGGGCTGCAGCCAGTCGTTTCCGAGTTCCTCCTTCATCATGATCTGATAGGCGAGGACATCCTTCGCCGTGCTGATCCCGCCCGCGGGCTTGTAACCGATCTTGTGGCCGGTCATTTCCAGATACTGGCGGATCATGCGGATCATCACGAGGGTAACGGGAAGGGTCGCGTTGACGCCTTCCTTGCCGGTGGAGGTTTTGATGAAATCGGCGCCCGCCATCATGGCGACCATGCTCGCCTTCGCCACATTCCGGAGCGTGACGATATCGCCGGTGCCGAGAATGGCCTTGAGATGGGCCTCGCCGCAGGCCGCGCGAAAGGCCTTCACCTCCTCATAAAGCGCGCGCCAGTTGCCGGTCAGCACATGGCCGCGCGTGATGACGATATCGATTTCCTTTGCCCCGGCGGCGACCGAGGCTTCGATCTCCTTCACACGCAGATCAAAGGGATTGAGGCCTGCCGGAAAACCGGTGGAAACGGCGGCAACCGGAATGCCGGAGCCATCCAATGCCTCAACCGCCGTCTCGATCATGCTGTGATAGACGCAGACCGCGCCGGTGGTGATTTTCCGATTCTCCATGCCAGCGGCGTCCAGAATATCCGCGCGGACGGGTTGGCGCGCTTTTGCGCAGAGCCGTTTCACCCGGCCCGCGGTGTCATCGCCGCTCAACGTCGTGAGATCGATTGAGGTTACGGCCTTTAAGAGCCAGGCGGCCTGATGCGTCTTCTTCACGCTCCGTCGTCCCGAAAGGGTCGAGGCACGGCGTTCCACCGCGCTTTTATTGACGCGGATCCGGTCCAGCACATCAAGATCGAGCGCCATGCCGGGATTGCGGGCATGGGTGTCGGCGGATTGCTTCAAGGGACTAATCACGGCCATCATCACTACTCCTCATATGGGCTTTCAGGAGTTCGCGTTTCAAGGTCTCCAGGAAGACCAGAGTCAGCTTTTCAAGATCGGATGCTGCAAGCATCGCGCATTCCAGCGTCTGTTCATGGGTGAGTTCTGTCTCGCCAAGGCCTGCGGCCAGATTGGTAATGTTGGAAATAGCGGCAACGCGCATGCCCGCATGGCGCGCGACCAGCACTTCCGGCACGGTCGACATGCCGACCGCATCGGCGCCCAGCTTCTTGAACATGCGGATTTCGGCAGGGGTCTCGAAATTGGGGCCGAGGTAATGAAGATAGACGCCTTCGTGCAGCTTCAATTCCATCTCTTTCGCGACGGCCTTCAAATGCTTGCGAAGGGTCGGATCATAGGCCTTTTCCATCGAGAAGAAGCGGGGGCCGAACGCCTCGTCATTCTCGCCGATGAGCGGATTGCGCCCCGTGAAATTGATATGGTCGCTGATCAGCATCAGGCTGCCGGGGCCCATCTTCTTGTGAAAGCTGCCCGCCGCATTGGTGAGCAGCAGGATCTCGCATCCCAGCAGTTTCAGCATCCGGACGGGAAGGGCGAGAGCCTCTGGATCGATGCCCTCATAATAATGTACGCGGCCCTGCATGCAGGCGACCGGCATGCCGCCGAGCCGGCCCAGGATCAGCCGACCCGCATGTCCCTCGACCGAGGAGCGGGGAAAATCCGGGATATCGGCATAGTCGATGCTTGCCACGGGCTCTACCTTGTCGGCAAGACCGCCGAGACCCGATCCCAAAACGATGGCGACACGGGGGCTGAAGCCCGGCGCCGCCTTCTGGACGAAATCGGCGGCGGCATTTGGATTGCCAGTCATTATCTTTCCTTGATATAGGGCTCGCCGATCGCTTTGGGCGGATGCGCCTTGCCAACGAACCCGGCGAGCAGCAGAACAGTGAGAATATAGGGCAGCGCCTGGATAAATTGCACCGGAATTTCACCGATGACGGGCAGCTCCAGCCCCTGCAGCCGGGCCTGTAGCGCATCGGTAAAGGCGAAGAGGAGGCAGGCAATCAGCGTCGGCACCGGCTTCCATTTCCCGAAGATAAGCGCGGCGAGGGCGAGATAACCCTTGCCCGCCGTCATGTCGCGAATGAAGCCCGCGCCATGGGCGATGGAGAGATAGGATCCCGAAATTCCGCAAAGAAACCCGGTCACGGCGAGCGCTTTGTAGCGGGTAAGATTGACCGAAATTCCGGCGGTATCGACCGCATGGGGATTTTCCCCAACCGCCCGGACCCGAAGGCCGAAGCGGGTCCGATACATCACCCAGGCCGTAATCGGCACGGCCGCCGCGGCCATATAGACAATGATGTTATGGCCGGAAATAAGCTCTGAATAGATATAGCCAATGACGGGGATATTGCGCGCGGCTTCCGAAAACGGCAAGTCGATCGAATGAAAGCGCGCCGCAGCGCCAAGCGGCGGGGTCTGTCCGCCCTGATGGAACCAGGCATAGCCGAGGGTCGGGGCGAGCCCCGCAACGACGATATTGATCGCCATGCCGGAGACGACCTGATTGCCCTTATGGGTGACGCAGGCATAGCCATGCAGAGCGGCAAGGGCGAGAGAGGTGAGGATGCCGGCGCCAAGCCCGACCCAGGCGGAGCCGGAAACGGACGCGACCGCCGCTGCGGCAAAGGCCGCGCCCAGCATCTTCCCTTCAAGCCCGATATCGACAACGCCGGAGCGTTCGGAGAACATCCCCGCAAGCGCCGCGAGGACGAGCGGCGTTGCTACCCGCACGGTCGCATCCATCAGGAGAACAATCAGTTGAAAGGTTTCCATCTAGGCGGCCTCCTCCGGTTTCAGGCGGGAGAGGGCAAGGCGACGATAGGCGGCCTCGATCCGCGGGCGGAACATATGTTCCAGCGCGCCGGAGAAGAGGATGATCAGCCCCTGAATGACGATGACCATCTCCTTGTTGATCGATTTCATGTCGAAGGCGAGCTCCGATCCCCCCTGATAAAGCGCGCCGAACAGAAGCGCCGCCATGAAAATGCCGATCGGGTTGTTGCGCCCCATCAGCGCAACGGCAATCCCGACGAAGCCGTAACCGCCCGTGAAATCAAGGATCAGGCGATGCTGCACGCCCTCAATCTCGTTGACACCGACGAGGCCTGCAAGCGCGCCGGAAATCATCATGGCGATGATGATGTTTCTGGCGGGCGAAATCCCGGCATAGCGCGCGGCCTGCTCATTCTGGCCGACGACCCGGATTTCATAGCCCCAGCGCGTATGCCAGACAAAGAAATAGAAGCCGACGCTGAGGGCAATGGCATAGAGGAAGGAAATATTGAGCGGCGTCTCCGGCATGTCGAAAAACTCATCAAAATGGGGCAGCCAGGAATGCTCGGCGAAGGCGCGGCTCACAGGCGACTGGCCCGCCGGATCGACCATGACATTGACCAGCAGATAAGTGATGAGGGCGGAGGCAATGAAGTTGAACATGATCGTGGTGATCACGATATGGCTGCCCCGTTTTGCCTGCAGCCAGGCCGGAATGAAGGCCCAGGCCGCGCCGAAAAGGGCTGCCGCGACGACGGCAATCGGGATGATGGCAAGGGTGGGCATCCAGTCGAGATGGAGACAGACCAGCGCCGCGCCGAGCCCGCCCAGCATCGCCTGACCCTCCGCCCCTATATTAAAGAGGCCGCAATGAAAGGCGATGGCGACCGCAAGGCCGGTGAAAATGAAGTTGGTCGTATAATAGAGGGTATAGCCGATGGCTTCGGGATAGCCGAAGGCGCCGTAGACAAGTACTTCGAGTGCCTTCAGAGGATTGTCGCCGACAATCAGGATGACGATCGCTGAAATGAGGAAGGCAGCCAGAAGATTGATCAGCGGGATCAGTACATAATTGATCCAGCCCGGAATTTTCAATGGTGCGCCGAATGTCGCTTTTTCTTCCGTCATCAGACGACCGCCCCTTCCAGGGTCGGGGCATCCTGCCCGTCCTTGTCCCGAATGCCCGCCATCATCAGGCCGAGCCGCTTTTCGGTTGCTTCACTTCTCGGGATTTCGCCCACGATTTCGCCTGCGAACATGACGGCGATCCTGTCGGCAATGGATAGGACCTCGTCAATCTCGACCGAGATCACAAGGATTGCCTTGCCCGCATCGCGCATCTCGATCAGGCGGCTATGGATAAATTCGATGGCACCGATATCGACGCCGCGCGTCGGCTGCCCCACCAGAAGCACATCCGGGTCCTGCTCCATTTCCCGGGCGAGCACCAGCTTTTGCTGATTACCGCCAGAAAAGCCCGAGGCTTTGAGATAAGGATCGGGCGGGCGGACATCGAATTTCCGGATGTGGTCCTCGCATGTCTCGACCATGGCGCTCCGGTCGAGCTGCCATCCCCGGTTATATTCGGGATTATCCTGATAGCCGAGAATGCCGCATTCATTGGCGCTGAAGGTAAGGACAAGGCCGCTTCTGTGGCGATCCTCCGGCACATGGCCGAGGCCGATTTTCCGAAGGCCGCGGGCATTGAAATCGGCACTGCCGGTCAATTCCTGTCCCTTATAAATAACAGTGCCGGAGGCGGGTTCCTTCATGCCGCCCAGAACCTCCAGAAGTTCCGACTGGCCGTTGCCCGAGACAACGGCGATGCCGACGATCTCGCCGGCGCGAACG
>SBHH01000339.1 GCA_006226265.1 Alphaproteobacteria bacterium
AAGTCCGCCATTGCCTCACGATTGCCCGCCATCGGCCGCATGTCGCCTTGTGCAACTACACGGGACATATGCTCCTCCGGCGTTGCCTGGACCCAGATAACATGGGTTTTTCGCAAGAGAAGCCCGAAGGTCTTGGAATCGGCGACGATACTGCCCCCGGTCGCGATCACGATCTCGTCGCGGTTTTCCACAATATTGGTGAGGCAGCGCCTTTCCAATCGCCGGAAGGAGGGCTGACCCGCGAGCGAGAAAATTTCATCCAGACTGGCGCCGAATTCCTTCTCGATCTGCCGGTTGATCTCGACGAAATCATAGCCAAGCCGCCCCGCAAGCAGAGGTCCGAGCGTCGATTTCCCGGCGCCGCGAAGACCGATCAGCGAAATCCGCCTGCCTTTCGCGCCCTCTGCCGTCTCGCCGAGCTTCTCGCGAATCACCTCCATCGCCATGGCAAGCTGGCCCTCATCAAGCCGCTTCGCAAGGTGATAAAGCGACTGCATTTCCGCGTTCAGTTGCTCGCCGACCGAGACGAGATCGATCATTTTCATGTCCATGGCGTCTGCGATCTGGCGCAAAACAAGAACCGAGACATTCCCCTCTCCTGTCTCAAGCTTCGCGAGATAACGCTCGGACACTCCCGAATCGCGAGCGAGAATCTTCCGCGTCATGCCATGACGGGCGCGCGCCGCCCGCACCCGCGCGCCCAGTTCGACAAGATATTCGCTTGCCGCACTGTCTTCACGCCGGGAATTTTCCGCCATCATCCTGCTCATTACGCTCCCGCATCCAATCGCTTGATTATTGTCTGGACAAAATGCATTATATTTCCTATTCCGTCATTTGAGTAGATATTTTTTGGAGAATCGAGAAGAGTGGTCGATCACGTCAAAATTCTTGTCAGCACCATGACCGGAACCGCCGAACTTGTGGCCGATGAAATCGCCGACGCCATTTCCGGCAAGGGCATGGAGGCAGAAATCCTGCTGATGGACGATCTCGGCGCAGATGTACTGGAGCCGGACAATGCCTATATCATCTGCACCTCGACATATGGGCAGGGCGACGTGCCGGACAATGGGCAGGCCTTCATGGACGATCTGGAGGCAGCCGCACCCGATCTCGCGGGCCTCAAATACGGCGTCTTCGCGCTTGGCGATATCACTTATAATCAGACTTTCTGCAATGCCGGCCACCTGTTCGACGCAGCTTTCAAGAAATTCGGCGCGATACGCATCGGCGAAATCATGCGTCATGATGCCTCTTCGGGCGAGCTGCCGGAGGATCAGGCAGGCGAATGGGCCGAAGGATGGTTCAACCAGCTTCAGGGAAGCTGACCGGGCCAGGCCCTGACCCGAAAAGAAAAACGTAATCGTCAGCCCCGTCAATCCGGAAAACCGGAGCGGATTCTGGCAAGGGAAAAGTGGGAGGAATATAATGGCACTGGATGCGGACATGCCAAACGGCTTTTATAATGCCGCGGTCGAACTGATAGATCATAACCTGAAAGCGGGGCGTGGATCGAAAACGGCGGTGATCGACAGTTCCGGCACACATAGTTATCAGGAGCTCTCCGATAATATCAACCGCTTTGCGAATGCACTCGACGCCCTCGGCATCCAGCCCGAACAGCGCATTATCCTTTGCCTCAACGATACCGTCGATTTTCCCGTCGCCTTCCTCGGTGCCATCAAGGCGGGCGTCATTCCCGTTCCGATCAATACCCGCCTGACCGAAAAGGACTATGCCTATATCCTGTCCGACAGCCGGGCGACGGCGCTCTTTGTCTCGAAGCCCCTTCTCCCCCTGTTTGAGTCGCATCTCGGCGATCATCCAGCGCTTACATCCGTCATTATTTCGGGCGGAGGCGGGAGCAGTAGCTTCACAAACCTAATTGCGGACAAATCGCCGGAATTCGCGGCCGCGCCCACGAAGCGCGACGACATGTGTTTCTGGCTCTATACCTCCGGCACCACGGGCATGCCGAAGGGCACGGTACATCTTCATGGCAACCTGCAGGCGACCGCCGACCTTTATGCAAAGGAAACCCTCGGCATCCGGGAGGACGATATCATGTTCTCCGCCGCAAAGCTTTTCTTCGCCTACGGCCTTGGGAACGGCCTTACCTTCCCCTTTTCAGTTGGCGCGACGGTTATCCTTCTCGAAGGGCCGCCCACACCGGAAGCGGTTTCGGCGATCCTCAGGGATCAGAAGCCAACGATTTTTTACGGCGTGCCAACGCTTTTCGGCATGCTGCTCGCGAGCGGACTTCTGCCGAAGGCGGGGGAGCATAGCCTGAGGTTCTGCACCTCGGCCGGCGAAGCCCTGCCCGCCGATCTTTTAAGCCGCTGGCAGAAGCATGTCGGCGTTGATATCCTCGACGGGATCGGCAGCACGGAAATGCTGCATATTTTCCTCTCCAATCGACCGGGAGACGTGCGGCCCGGATCGACCGGAAAGCCGGTCGCGGGTTATGGCATTCGCCTGACCGGCGATGACGGCCTGCCCGTTCCGCAAGGGGAGATGGGCGCGCTTGAAATCTCAGGCCCCTCCAGCGGGCTGATGTACTGGAACCAGCGCGGCAAGAGTCTGGAAACCTTTCAGGGTCCCTGGACCCGCGCGGGCGATAAATACCGCCAGGACGAGGACGGCTATTACATCTATTGCGGCCGCACGGACGACATGCTGAAAGTCGGCGGCATCTACGTCTCCCCCTTCGAGGTTGAGGCCGCCCTTATCGAGCATGACCTGGTTTTGGAAGTCGCCGTCGTCGGCAAGGCCGATCATGACGATCTGATCAAGCCGAAGGCCATTGTCGTTGCAAGCGGAGCGTTCGAGGCCGCTGTCCTTGAACAGGAGCTGAAGGATTTCGCGAAAACCAAGCTCGCCAGCTTCAAATATCCGCGCTGGATCGAGTTTGTGGATGAGCTTCCCAAGACGGCGACCGGCAAGATCCAGCGCTTCAAACTGCGCGATTGACGGGCAAAAGCGAAGGGGTTACACACAGACGGACCCTCCGGCATCAAGAATATCCGAAGCTGCTCCGCCATGACCAACCCCCACCCGCCGAAGAAATGGCCTTCCGTCCTCCTCCTCGCCATATGCGAGGTGTTGGCCGTCTCGCTCTGGTTTTCGGCAACCGCCGTGGTGCCGGTGCTGCGCGATGAATTTGGCCTTGGCGGGCTGCAGGCTTCCCTCTTTTCAAGCGGGGTTTCCATCGGCTTTGTCTGCGGTACGCTTCTCTCCGCAAGCCTCGGCCTTGCCGATCGCATTCCGCCAAAGATATATTTCTCGATCGCGACGCTTACTGCCGCCGCGGCCAATGCGGCGATTGTCCTGACCGACCCGACCTCTTCTCTCGTCATCGTGCTACGCATTCTGACCGGGCTTTGCATGGCGGGAATCTATCCGATCGGCATGAAGATGGTCTCGACCTGGGCGAAGGGGGACGCAGGGCTCCTGGTCGGGTTGCTGGTCGGTGCGCTTACCGTGGGAAGCGCCGCGCCGCATGTGCTAAATCTTCTCGATCTTTCCGGCCATGACTGGCGCACGCCCATTCTGGCGAGCAGCATCCTCGCCGTGATTTCCGCCCTTCTCATCCCCTTTGCAAAGCTCGGCCATGCCATCCCGAAAGCGCCGCCCTTCCGCCCGGCCCTTGCCTTTCATGCCTGGCGCGACCGGCCCTTGCGGCTCGCCAATTTCGGCTATTTCGGCCATATGTGGGAACTTTACGCCATGTGGGCCTGGATCGGCCTATTCCTGTTTGAAAGTTTTGAGGCGAGCGGGATGGAGAATGCGCGCCTTGCCGCCAGCACCGCGACCTTCGCAACCATTGCCGTTGGCGGTCTCGGCAGCCTTGCGGCCGGGCTTGCCGCCGATCGCGTGGGGCGGACAACCGTCACCATCCTTGCCATGGGGATAAGCGGCAGTTGTGCTGTCCTGATCGGCTTCTTCTTCGGGGCGACACCGGCCGCCGTCCTGTTCATTGCCCTTGTCTGGGGCATTTCCGTGGTTGCGGATTCGGCGCAATTCTCGACCTGCATCATCGAGCTGAGCCCGCCAGACATCCTCGGCACCATGCTGACAACCCAGACCTGTATCGGCTTCCTGATCAGCTTGGCGACCATCCATCTGGTGCCGGAATTTATTGCACTTCTCGGTTGGAAATTCGCTTTTGCACCGCTTGCCATCGGCCCGCTTCTCGGCATTGCCGCCATGACCCGGCTTCGCCTGCTGCCGGCTGCAAAGGCTCTGGCCGGAGGCCATCGGTAAGCCGCCCCGCTTGATTTTGCGCAAAATCCCGCCACATGCTAGTCTGGGCGCGCGCATCAGAGAATTAAGGAAATGTCATGATCAGAGGACTGCATCACAACGCCTATCGCTGCCGCAATTCCGAGGAAACGCGCACATTCTACGAGGGTTTCCTCGGCCTTCCGCTTGCCGATGCCTTTCCGATCCAGACGACGAAGACCGGACGAGAGACCGATGTCCTCCATTCCTTCTACCGGCTGGACGACGGCTCCTTCCTCGCCTTTTTCGAGGCGCCAGACCGCCCGTTCGAGTTCAAGGACCAGCATGATTTCGACCTTCATATCGCGCTGGAAGTGAGCATGGAGGATCTTCATGCCATGTTCGAGAAAGGGAAGAGCCTGGGCTATAATCCCCGCGGCATTTCCGATCACGGCTTTATCCATTCCATCTATTTCCGTGATCCGAACGGCTATGTAATCGAGCTAACGGCGAAAGTCCCCGGCAAGAGCAAAGATCCGGCAGAGGCGGAAAAAGAGGCGCATGAAATTCTTGGCAACTGGGCAGCGCGCCACGCCTCCTGACACGCGCCCGCCCCTCAACGCCCTTGCGTCCGCCACCGGAGCGGTTTAAAGCTCTCTCACCCACGAGATTACAGGAGGGGGCTTAAATCTATGCGGGCGAAACTGTCATTCATTCTGCTGGCCGCGCTTGGCCTGATCGTCGCATCACACCAGGCGCGCGCCGCGGACGACCGTTATGTCGGTTATTACTATCCAGCCCCCAACTCGACGGAAGTTTATTGCGCCCGCCTGCCGGCCCTGCCCGATGCCAACAAGCGCCGCCGCGTTGGCTTTATCGTCGGCATAAAGGAGGGGATGGGCAAGCGACCCTATGACGTTCCTTATTCCGTCTTTGCGAAGGGCGGCCAATCGGAGAAGCTGATCATCGTCGCCAAAACGGACGGCTATCTCAAAACCGTCTACCGGGCCCGTGCGCTGCTCGCCGACCTCACCAACAGCGCCCGCACCACACCGATTTTTGAACAGTCGGGCGCGCCCGAGGACCTTACCTTTCTCGATCTCCTTGCGTTGCTTGATTTTTCCTCCGTTACCTTGAGCGACGGGGACCGCTTCACCCACCAAATCGAAATCAACCCGGTTACCGATCCCAAATGCAGCTCCTGATTGCTGGGCAAGGGCGTTTCCGATAAATCCGGACTTATCATGGTCATCATTCATGGCTATGCTAGAGACATAACGACAATAATCATAAAGGGAAAATACCTATGTCAGCAGTGAACGTCGTCGCCATCATCACCGCCAAGCCCGGCAAACGGGCGGAAGTTCTGGCCGCCTTCAAGGACAATACGCCCGCCGTCCATGCCGAGGAGGGCTGTCTTGAATATAACGCAGTGATCGACACCGAAGGCCTTGGCGGATTCCAGACGAAGCTTGGCGAAGATGCTTTCGCCGTGATCGAGAAATGGGCCAGTATGGATGCATTGATGGCGCACGCGGGTTCCGATCATATGAAGGCCTACGGCAAGAAAACCAAGGACCTTTTGGAAAGCCGGGTCATTCATGTCCTGTCCCCTGCCTGAAAGGTCCCTGAATAAACGGGCCTTCGCGGCCCTTTTTGCGGCGGCGGTTCTGATACTGCCGCCCATTTCCTTCGCTGCAGAAAACCTCCCTGCCGAAACCGCCACCCCAGCGACAAAAGCCTTCACCGTCTTCGATATGCCGAAAATGAGCGAAGGGCTGATCGCCGCCTTCCATGCCTTGCAAAGCGGGCGTTTCAATATCGCGGAACAAGAGCTTCGCACCATTATAAAGGCCTATCCTTCACGCGATGAAAACTACTATCTGCTCGCCCGTGTTCTCGCCATGCGGGGTGAGAGCGCCAAGGCGCTGGATATGCTGAATACAGCCGTTGACAGAGGCTTTCGCAACGCGACCATGTTACAAAAAGATCCAAGCCTCAAGTCCATTCGAGCAGACACACGTTTTACCGCAATCCTTGAGAAAATTCTGAAGGCCCCGCCTGAAAAGCTTCCGCCGAAACCGAAACCCCGCCTGATCCGCGGGAACGAGGCCTTGGTCGGGGTGGAGAATACCGGCTGGAACGGACGGGCCGGGCTGCTTCTGTCCGAATTTGAATTCGCCAATAAAAAGCCTGCGACCGCCACAGTGCAAAATGGCACCAATCCCGTCGCGGGTCTGCTGACCCAATGGTATCGTCAGGGCCTTGCCGCAGGCAACCACGGTGATCTTTATGATAATCGCGACCGCGGCCATTCCCGGTTGCGGCCCGAGGACTATCCGCAACTTACCTTCACACGCTATGATGCAGCGGCGAAAACCACCGATATCGATTACGGGCTGAACGCCACCATCCTTTACAATGCCATTACGATCGGCAATTCCTCGACCGCCGTCAACGGAAGCCGGCTATGGCGAAGCCTTGCCCGGCTTGGCACGACGCTCCCCTATGGCGCGAACCGTTTGTTCCTGCAGTATGTCAATAACATGATCTATGTCTATCCGGCCGTAAGGGATTATGGTGAAAAATGGGGCGATATCCTGACCGCGAACACGCCCTATATGCTGGTTTCACGCGGCAAGTCGGGGTCGGACCGGCCGTTCCTGAATGCGATTGCGAGCATCCTTGCCGCCTTCAAGCCGGAGGTGAAGGCATATCTGACAAAGCGTAAAATGATCATGCCAACGGTGCAGATGCTATTCCGTGAAGGGCAAAGCACACTTCGCAATGATGCGGACTATCTCACCTACAAGGCGCATCCGCCGGTCTTCGACGCCCTTGATATCGATCTTGGCCGAATGGTTCGCATGGCGCAGGCACTGGCAATCAAGGATATCCCGCCAATGGTGCAGTTGAACCTCGAAAAGGCAGACGGCATGCGCCCCGGGATCGATGATTTCGCCAATCTGCGTCCCGAGGAGCTTTTTGCAACGCCGGGCGCTCTCTCCTTTGCGGCCCGGTCAAGCGCGAAAGATCATCATTTCATTGTGAGCGCCGCTAAAACTCAGCCACTCAACGGGGAAAAGCTGACCTTTCGCTGGGCAGTCCTCCGGGGCGATGCGAAAGAGATCAAAATCACGCCCAGAAACGCCGATGGCAGCACGGTCGAGATCACCATCCCCTGGCAAGCCCCTTTCCCGGCACCAGATCGGCCTGACCTCATGACCAGCCGGGTCGAAATCGCGGCCTTTGTCTCGAACGGCAAGCATTATTCGGCGCCCGCCTTCGTCAATCTGCTATTCCCGGCCAATCAGGTCCGGAAATACAACGCGAAGGGCCGGATCGTCATGATCGATCATATGGACCCGGTCGCCGAGAAGC
>SBHH01000263.1 GCA_006226265.1 Alphaproteobacteria bacterium
ATTCGTTCTGCCAGAGCGTATCATCCGCATCGAAGGCGATGGCGGAAAGCGATGAATTTCGCGAAGACATGATCTTTTCCGGACGGGGGCGTCCGGTCCTCTATTCCGCGGCGCGATCGGGGATGATCTTGCCCGGGTTCATGATATTGTCGGGATCGAGCGCGGCTTTAAGCGCAGCCATGACGCTCACGGCCTCACCATGCTCCATATCCATATATTTGATCTTGCCAAGCCCCACCCCATGTTCGCCGGTGCAGGTTCCGTCCATGGCGAGCGCCCGCTTGATCAGCCGGGCGTTGAGCCGCTCGGCCTCTTTCAGCTCCTCCGGGTTTTCCTTCTTGATGACGAAAGAAAGATGGAAATTGCCGTCCCCGACATGGCCGACCAGTGGCGCGATCAGGAAACTGTCGGCAAGATCTTTCTTCGTCTCCAGAATGCAGTCGGCGAGACGCGAGATGGGTACGCAGACATCGGTCGCCCAGATCTGTGCGCCCGCGCGCAAATTAATCGCCGCATAGGCCGCGTTATGGCGCGCCTCCCACAGCATGGTGCGTTCCTCCGCCTGCATGGTCCATTTGAAGCCTTCCGCGCCAAACTCCGAGCAGATATTGCTCACCTGCTCCGCCTGTTCCCTGACATAGGCCTCACTGCCATGGAATTCGAGGAAAAGGGTCGGCTGCACCGGAAGATCAAGGCCGGAATATTTATTGATCGCATCGACCTGCACATCGTCCAGAAGCTCGATCCGCGCGACCGGGATGCCGGACTGGATCGTCAGGATGACCGACTGGATCGCGCCTTCGATGTCGGGGAAGGAAACGGTTGCTGCGGAAATCGCTTCCGGGATGCCATAGAGGCGAAGCGTAATCTCGGTGATGATGCCGAGCGTCCCTTCGGAGCCGATATAAAGCTTGGTCAGGTCATAGCCCGCCGCGCTTTTCTTCGCCCGGTGCCCGGTCGAGATGATGCGCCCGTCCGGCAGCACAACTTTGAGGCTCAGGATGTTCTCCCGCATGGTGCCGTAGCGGACGGCATTGGTGCCCGACGCCCGGGTCGAGGCCATGCCGCCGATGGAGGCATCGGCGCCCGGGTCAATCGGGAAGAAAAGCCCGGTATCGCGAAGATATTCATTGAGTTGCTTGCGCCGCACGCCCGGCTGCACCGTGCAGTCGAGATCCTCCGGGCTCACTCGCAAAATCTCGTTCATCTCGTTAAGATCGATGGAGACACCGCCATGCACCGCGTTCAAATGCCCTTCCAGCGAAGTGCCCGCGCCGAACGGGATCACCGGCACCTTGTGGGCCGCGCAGATTTTCATGATCTCCGAGACCTCCTCGGTGCTGCGCGCGAAGCAGACAACATCCGGGGCGATCGGGAAATGCCAGCTTTCATCCTTGCCATGCTGTTCGCGCACCGCGTCGGAGGTGGAGCATCGCTCCTTCAGCAATGTTTTCAGTTTCTCGATTACCTGCCCGATTTCAGGATGCTGCGTTGCCATGGTACTTCCCTTAATTTGCTTTTATGGCCGGGCTGGTCAGCCGCGGCAAAAGACATTATCATATTTTGCGCCCGCTGTTTCAAATCAAGAATGAATAACGGAAAGGGCCAGAGACAAACAAGGGAAACCCGATGAACGAAGCCACACTCCCGGTTCTCCATCAGCAGCCGGTCCTTACCGACTGGATCGATTACAACGGCCATATGAATGTCGCCTATTACGTGCTGGTGTTCGATCAGTCGATCGATGTGTTTCTGGACGATATCGGCCTGCACCGGGAATATCGCGACAGTTCCAACAACACGGTCTATGTGCTGGAGACCCACGTCACCTATGTGCAGGAAGTGCATGAGGGCGACCCGCTGGTGATGTCGGTTCAAGTGCTGGATTACGATCACAAGCGCATTCATTTGTTCCTTGAGATGCGCCACCGCGACAAGGGCTTCCTTGCCGCCACGTCGGAACAGATGATCCTCCATATCGACAAGGCAGGTCCGCGCGCCGCCGCGATGCCGGACCATATTCAGGCGGCCCTTAAAAAGAGCTTCGATGAAACGGCGCATCTGCCCCGTCCCCCTCAGGCCGGCGCCGTCATCGGCATCCGCCGGAAGTAAAAAAACGCCGCTTTCGCGGCGTTTTAAGTCAACGGGGTACGCAACAACATCTCTAGGGGAGAGATAGGTTACGCCGCCTCGCTGGCGGCGGAATTGCCAAGCTTGCCAATCAGGTAATCGACATTTTCGCCGTCGAACTCGTCCTGGAAATGGGTCAGGACCCGTTCAATCACCTGATTGCGATAACGTTCGCGATCGCCGGGCGCACCGTCGAAGTCAAGTTCGTTCGCAACTTCGAGGCCGACCTTCATAATCTCCTGAAGACCGCCCGGAATGTTGGATTTTTCACAGAGCTGCTTGAGCCCCTTGCCGCCTGCGTCATTGACCAGAATATGCACGTTGGAAACGGCGATATCGGAGAAACGAGCCATGGCGGTTTCAAAGAAGTCAACGTCACCTACGCAAAGGGCGCGCAGGATGATGGTCGGCGTCAGGCGGCCGTTTTCATAAAGCTGGTCGATCAGCCGGACCAGATCGTTATGGCTTGCGCCATCCTTGATCAGGCCGATCATGGTTTTCTCGCGGCTTTCCAGAATAAGATCGGTTGCCATGCCTGGCGACATTTCATGATGCTGCACCAGATGATCGCGAAGCCTGTCCGAAACCATCGTAACAAGGCGTTCCGTCACCGTAATCGGCAGTTTGGTCCGATGCGCCATCGGTCCGTTGACCTTTTCGCTGGTCCCATACTGATCGAGCACTTTCGTGAAGGTGCTTTCGGAAATTTCCGCCGTATCGTTTTCCATCAGGGTTGCGACAACGTCTTCCGAGCCCTTTTCAACCAACTGTTCGGAAATCCTTTCCGAGACATGGGCGCGGCGCGCGACGGCCTTCTGATGTTCATCCGATTGCGACTGGATAATCTCCATCAGGTCTTCCTCGCTCAGGGCGTCGGAAAAGCTGATCATCGGCGTCGCGACATCGGCGATGTCGCTCGCCAGGGTCTTCGCAATGTCATGGGGCAGGTCAGGCACGGATTTCAGGGTTTCCGCGAGCGTCTGGCGGACAAGGACTTCCGCATCATTCACGAGAAGACGGAAAATCTGTTCCGCTTCCTCGCGTTCCTTCGCGCTAAACCCGTTTTCGGAAGCGGATAATCCGCTGGCGATTTTCTCGACCGTCTCCGCCCGCGCGGTTGCCGAGCGATCCGTCATCAGCCGTTCGATATCTGCCGGTGTTAAAGACCCGTTATTTGACACATTGGCTCCAATCGCATGAATGGTGTAGTAGCCGTTACTATCGTCAAATTGGATTAATAATTTATTAATCCGCGCGTCCTTCGATCACTTCTTTTATGCTTCTGATCTGATCTTCCACCTGAATTTCGAGGAGGCTAGTGATTTCAAGCTCGCGATCCTCAAATACGTCGGTTCCGGGATGCTTTTTCTGCCAGTCGGCGATTGCCGCGTCGCGGGCGCGAATCAACTGCCCAATCTGCGGGCGGAACAGGGTCAGCATGGCGGAAATCCAGCGGTTCGCGGGCCAGGACGGCGTGCTGTGATCGATCAGGAAATCATCCAGCATGTCGATCACGTCCTCACCCCTATACCAATTTTCGCCGGTCACCCAGCGGTTGGTGGTAAAGAGACTGATGGGGAAGCCCGCGCTGTCCATGGAAATGGCGATGAGATGCGAAAGGATCTCGTCCTCCTCTGTCGGCCAGTCCGCCTCCCCGTCGTAGGGAACCGGCGCGACGCCGGCCTTGATCCCGGCCAGCCGCATGAAAGTATGGAAATGTCCATGCTCGCCCTCGCGATGGGCATGATAATAATATTGCCCGTGACTTTCCCCGTCATAAACATCGCCTTCGGGGTAATGATCCCATTCATAGAAGGTGCCTTGCCCGCGCAGAATTTCGGCAACAATGTTCGACCCGCCCCGGTGCAGGACCCGGTAACATTCCAGAATATCATCCGCCGCCCTGTTCATTTTTTGCAAACGCTCGGGCGGAAGCGCGCGCAAATGGGCACGAAGCGCCGCCATGGTCATGACGCAGACCGGCTTCGCGCCTTTCAGATCATCCGCTGCAACTGTCATCCGCTCGCTCATCTCTCGATAAATACTCGAATAGAGACGCCCGTAACAGAGGCTCTCACGAGAAGGTGAAGAACTGTGTTTCCGGTTATTTGCGGTATTCAGATGACGTTCCGCGACATTATGTCCCTGTCGCCACATGCCCCGCTATGCTAACCATGGGAAAATATAATCAACCCTTAAAAGGGAGTGGAGTAGATCGATGAAAAAATTGACTTATGTTGCCCTTGGCATTGCCGGTACCGCAATGATCGCGGCAGCGCCCGCAATGGCGGCGGGCGATGCGGCCAAAGGCGAAAAGATTTTCAAGAAATGCCATATCTGCCACACCATTGAAAAGGGCGGCCCGAACAAGACCGGCCCGAATCTGTTCGGCATTGTCGGCCGGAAATCCGGCATCGAGGACGGCTATCATTATTCCAAGGCCATGGAGGAAAAGGATATCGTCTGGACCAAGGAAAATCTGGATGTCTACCTGAAAAAGCCACGCGCCTTCGTGAAGGGCACACGGATGAGTTTCCCCGGCCTGAAAAAGGAAAGCGACCGGCAGGACCTGATCGCCTATCTCGATACCTTTCACTAGAAGTCAGCCGACACGGGGACCCTCCATTGCCTGCCATGATTGCCGGAATTTTCCTGTAGGTTCCGTAACTCCCAACCGGCAGGCAACCCGTGCCGCACCCGCCTTTCCGGCCGGTCAGGTTCTGTCCGGCCGGAAAGGTTTTTTATCCGCAAATCACAATTAAACCGTGACCGCCTCGGCCACTCTTGCGCGCTTTTTTCGAGTTATTTTGACAAGCCTTTACAATTTAAAAAAATTAAGGGCTTCTTTACGCTCTCCCGCTACACTTTAACGATAACTGTGCAGTCTCTTATACCCATGACAGGGTCAATATTAATACAGATATGTCTTTTAACGTTACAAGCCTGAACAATTTAAATCCGGCGCAGCAGGAGGCAGAGGCCTATAACACCGGTCCGACGGTGCAAGGCGGCCTGCGGCTAAATTACAGCAAATTGCAGCTTCTGGTGCTGGAAGAAGGCTCGGAAATTTCCGGCTTCTGCAAGGAAATCAGCATTCCTGTCGCCGCCACCGAAAGCGGGCTTGAGAAACCCGTTCTCGAAGATGTTCGAGCGGGCCTGTACAACTGCATCATTATCGACGGCGCGAAGGACGAGCGGCACTATCACGAACTGCTAGACGATATTGTCTGTCACCCCCCCTTCATTCCGGTCATCGTCGTCGACGGCGCATTGCCCTATCTCAGAAGCGGTGCCGCCGAAATCATCCGCAGAGACGAGCTTTCCGCCGTACGGCTGGAAGCAGCCCTTTTCAACGCGGACCGCCTTTGCAAGCTGAACAACCGCACTGCCCATCTTGAAACCGAGCTTTCCGCCTTCGTCGAGGAAGATCCGCTGACCGCCCTGCCCGGTCGCAGCAAATTCCGCGTGAAAATGGCGAAGGTGATCGAGCGCGCCCATGCCAGCAACCAGCCGGTGTCGCTGATCATTCTCGATCTCGACAATTTCAAAAGCCTCAATGAGAGCCTCGGCCATGACTTCGGCGACCAGATTCTAAAGCTCGTTGCCCGTCGTCTGTTTCATTTCGCGCCGGAAAATGCCGTCGTCGGCAGACTTGGCGATGACGAGTTTGCTCTTCTTATCAGCAGCGATAGCTTGTCGGAGCCCTCCCATTCAACGATTGCCGTCCGCCTCTCGCATGAAATCCGCAAAGCCTATCTGGTGGATGGACAGAAAACCGAACTGACCGCCACCATCGGCATCGCGACACTGGACGAGCATGACACCGCCGACGGGCTGCTGCATAAATCCATGTCTGCCCTCTATTCGGCGAAACGCGACAAGATACGCTTCACCGTCTATACCCAGGAAGAGGATGTCGAGCGGCGCAGACAGCTCCGCCTCGCGCAGGATCTGCCGGGCGCGATCGAAAACGAGCAGTTGCTGCTTCATTATCAGCCGCTGATCGATATCAGGACACAGGAGGTTGTGGGTGTCGAGGCGCTGGTCCGCTGGCAGCACCCGAAACAGGGTCTACTGTTCCCCGACCGCTTCATTCCGCTTGCCGAAAGCTCCGGCTCGATCGAGGGGTTGACCCTCTGGGTGCTGGAAGCCGCCACCCGCCAGGGCAGCAAATGGCTGCTTGACAGGCGCAGGCTGACAGTCTCTGTCAATATTTCCGCGCTGATCCTGCATAATCCGACCTTTCCCGACACGGTGAAACGGATGCTGGACAAGACCGGCTTCCCGGCGGAATTGCTGAAACTCGAAATCACCGAAAGCGCCATCATCTCGGACGTGATCCGCGCTTCGGAAATTGTCACCCAGCTCCATAACATGGGCGTCAAGGTCTCGATTGACGATTTCGGCACCGGCTATACGTCTCTCGCATATCTCCGGAAGCTGCCGTTTGACGAGATCAAGATCGACAAGAGCTTCGTGATGAACATGCGAAGCGCCGCCGATGACGAGGTGATCGTCCGCACGCTGGTCGATCTCGCCAAGAACCTTGGCCTGTCCATCGTCGCCGAGGGTGTCGAAGATGTCGATACCTGGTATCAGCTTGCCGATCTCGATTGCGATATCGCGCAAGGCTATTACATGAGCCGCCCGGTCGATCTCGATGCCTTCAATACCTGGATCGATGAGCAGCCCTGGCGCGACAGCCTGAAAAAAGCCTGAGCGCAGCACGCCCTAACTTCCATTGACCTCCGCTTCGAACGGCTGATACACTCGGCCGGCTGGTTTCTACCGGCCTTTCGTTTCCGAAGAATGGCGCCCGCGCCGAAAACTCATATAATAACGAAAAAGGGGAGTGTCACATGTCGCGTTTCGGTCCGGATGTAGAAATCAACGACGCCGCTTGGCTGCACCCTTCCGCCCTTGTCTATGGCAAGGTGCGTATCGAGAAGGGAGCGTCCATGTGGCCCTACACCGTTGTCCGTTCCGAGGGGCAGGAGGTCGTGGTCGGTGAATATACCAATATCCAGGACTTCTGCATGCTGCATGAAGGTGCGACCACCGGCACCATCATCGGCTCCCATTGCTCGATCACCCATCACTGCACGATCCATGGCTGCACCATCGGCGATAACTGTCTGATCGGCATCAATACGACCATTATGGACGGCTGCGTGATCGGCAATAACTGCATCGTCGCGGGCCATAGCTTCCTGAAGGAAGGGACCGTGATCCCCGACAATTCCATTGTCATGGGCACGCCCGGCAAGGTTGTCCGCACCCAGAACAACTATGCACGCTGCCGCCTCAACGCCTTTCTCTATTATCGCAACGCCCTCGCCTATGCGCGTGATGAACATCGCGAATGGGCGAGCGAGGAATGCCTGGAGGCCGTCCGTATCGAGATGGAAAAGCTCCAGAAGGAACAGGCCGCCCTTGACGCAGGCGATGCCTGACC
>SBHH01000037.1 GCA_006226265.1 Alphaproteobacteria bacterium
TGCCAATGTGGCAAAGGCCGAGAAGCTCAACGACCACCGGGTGAAATTCACCTTCTCCGGTCCGCCAAACCGGGAACTTGCGCAGATCGTCGGACAGCTTCTCCCCATCCTGCAGAAGAAATATTTCGAGACCCACGAGTTCGACAAGACGACCCTGACGCCGATCCCGGGTTCCGGCCCCTATCGCGTCAAGGAGTTCGAACCGAACCGCTATATCATTTACGAGCGGGTCCCCGATTACTGGGGCGCGAAACTGCCCATCAATCTCGGCCGCTATAACTTCGATACCATCCGTTATGATTATTACCGCGACAGCTCGGTCCTGTTGGAGGCGTTCAAGGCGGGGGAATATGATTTCCGGGCAGAGAACAGCGCGAAGAACTGGGCGACCGGTTACGACTTCCCCGCTCTTAAACAGGGCCTCGTCCAGAAGGAGGAAATCCCGAACGAACGACCCGCCGGGATGCAGGCCTATGCCTATAATCTCCGGCGCGAAAAGTTCCAGGACCCGGCGCTGCGCGAGGCCTTGGGCTATACCTTCGATTTCGAATGGCTGAACAAGAATATCTTCTATAACCAGTACAAGCGCGATGAAAGCTTCTTCCAGAATTCAGTGATGGCCGCGCGCGGAATGCCATCGGAAGAAGAGCTGAAAATACTGGAGCCTTATCGCGATCAGGTCCCGGCCCGGGTTTTCGGCCCGGCCTATAAGGCGCCGGTCACCGATGGGAGCGGACGGGACCGGTCCTCCCTTCTGAAGGCGCGGGAAATTCTGGAAAAGGCGGGCTGGAAAATCCGGGATAAACGGCTGATCGATCCGAAGACCGACAAACCGTTTGAAATCGAGTTCCTGACCTATGATTCCAACAGCCTCCGCATCCTCGGGCCCATGATCAAGAATCTGAGGAAACTCGGGATCAAGGCCAATGTTCGCATCGTTGACAGTGCCCAATATACCGAACGGGTGCGGAGTTACGATTTCGATATCATCACCGCGGGCTTCGGCCAGTCCGTGAGCCCGGGGAACGAGCAGCGGGAGTTTTGGGGCAGCGCGGCGGGCAAGCGTCCCGGCAGCCGCAACGTAATCGGGATCGACAATCCTGTGGTGGATGCTCTCATTGAAAACCTGATCGCTGCGCCGGACTACGAAAGCCTGATCCCGGCGGTGCGCGCCCTCGACAGGGTGCTCACCTGGAACTTCTATGTCATTCCGCAGTTTTACGGCGCCTATGACCGGATCGCCTATTGGAACAAGCTGAGCCATACAGACGTCAATCCAATCCAGGGCCCGGATATCATGAGCTGGTGGATTGATCCTGAAAAAGCCCGGAAGATGGAGGAAGGACTTAAAAAGCTCCATGAAAACAAGTAATGCGCCCGAAGGGGAGCCTGAATGAGACGAATATTCGCACCGCTGTTGACCGCCGCCCTGCTGATGGGCAGCGCCGCCGGGGCGGAGCCTGTCACGACCTATGGACTTTCCACCTTCGGCGATCTGAAATATGGTCCGGACTTCACGCATCTCGACTATGTCAATCCGGATGCCCCGAAAGGCGGCGCGATCAAGCTCCGCGACCTTGACAGTTTCGACACCCTCAATCCCTTCCTGCTGAAAGGCAATCCGGCCTATATCAATGGCGACAAGGGCGGCGATACGTTTTTTCTCTTCACCCAGCTGATGGCCCGCGCCTATGACGAGCCGGACGCGCTTTACGGTCTGCTCGCGAAAAGCGTCACGCTGGATGACAAGGGCCAGTGGGTGGAATTCGCCCTCCGCCCCGAAGCGCGCTTTCACGATGGCAGCCCGATCACGGCGGAGGATGTCGCCTTCACCTTCAATATCCTGAAAGAGGAAGGGCATCCGCGCTATCGCCTTCGCTATCAGGATATCGTTGAAGCAAAAGTCATCGACCCTGAGCATATCAAGTTCATTTTCCGCGACGGGGCGCTGACCCGCGATCTCCCGTCCGAGGTTGCGGAGATGCCGATCCTTTCCAAGGCTTCCTTCAAGACCCGGAAGTTCAACGAGGCATCGATGGAGCCTTTGCTCGGCTCCGGTCCCTACAAGGTCGCCAAAGTCTCGCCGGGCCGCTCTGTCACTTATGAGCGGGTGGAAAACCACTGGGCGGAAATCCTTCCCGTCCATAAGGGGCTGTTCAATTTCGACACCATCCAGGTCGATTATTACCGCGACCGGGATATCGCCCTCGAAGCCTTCTTCGCTGGTGAATATGATTTCCGCGAAGAATTCACGTCGCGGAGCTGGGCGACGGAATATGAAAACAAGCCCGCCGTCGAGAAGGGCTATATCAAGCGGAAAGTTCTGGAAGACAAGTCCCTCACCGGTTTTCAGGCCTTTTTCATGAATACCCGAAGGATGCCGTTCCAGGACATTCGCGTGCGAAAGGCCTTCAACCTTCTGTTCGACTATGAATGGATCAACAAGAACCTCTTCTATGACCTCTATGACCGGCTGGGATCGGTGTTCGAAAACTCCGACATGAAGGCAACGGGCCTGCCGTCGGAGGCCGAGTTGAAATTGCTCACTCCCTGGAAGGATGAGCTGCCGCCAGAGGTTTTCACAAAAGCCTTCACCCCCTCCAAAACCGATGGCAGCGGCAATATCCGTAAAGAACTTGGCCAGGCCTTGAAGCTTTTCAAGAAGGCGGGCTGGACCATCAAGAACCGCAAGCTGGTCAATAAAGACGGCAAGCAGATGAAGGTCGAGTTCCTCCTTTATGAGCAGTCCTTCGCCCGCATCCTCAACGGCTATATCACGAACTTGAAGCGCGCCGGGATCGACGCCTCTATCCGGGTGATTGACAGCGCTAGCTGGCAGAACCGTCTTCGAAGCTTCGATTTCGACATCATCGTTCGCCGCCTGTCTCAGCCGCAAGTCCCGGGGGTGGAGCAGCGCGACTGGTGGGGATCGAAGGCAGCGGATATCACGGGCGGGCTTAATATCGCCGGGGTGAAAAGCCTCGCCGTCGATGCCCTGATTGAAAAGATCATTCAGGCCAAGACCAAGCCGGACCTCGTGACCGCGACCCGTGCCCTCGATCGGGTGCTGATGTGGAGCTATTACACCATCCCGCAATGGTATAAAAATTCGCAATTCATCGCCTATTGGGATAAGTTTGGCAGACCGGATGCCGAAAAGCCGGGCTATGACCGGGCAGCTCTTCAAACATGGTGGTACGACCCGGCAGAAGCCGAGGATCTTGCCGCCCGGCGGGGGAAATGACCAGATGACCAGGACGGAGGAATAGTTTTTGTTTGCCTATATCCTGAGACGTATCTTGCTCATGATACCGACCCTGTTTGGCATCATGGTTCTCAATTTCATCGTTATCCAGTTCGCGCCCGGCGGTCCTATCGAGCAAATCATTGCCCAAATCCAGGGAACGGCAGTGGGTGCCACGGCGCGCATCGGCGGATCCGGCACGGGCGATACGGGATCGGCCAACGCCTCCTCCACCAGCGCGAGCGGCGGATCGGACAGTTCCTATCGCGGGGCGCAAGGCCTCGACCCCGCCTTCATCAAGGAGCTGGAAGTCCAGTTCGGCTTCGACAAGCCCGCCTATGAGCGCTTCTATATCATGATGAAGAATTATCTGGTGTTCGATTTCGGCACCAGCTATTTCCGCGATGAGAAGGTCATCAATCTGGTGCTTGAAAAGCTGCCGGTTTCCATCTCGCTCGGGCTCTGGACGACGCTTCTCGTCTATCTCATCTCCATCCCGCTCGGCATCGCGAAAGCGGTCCGGGACGGCACCCGCTTCGATGTCTGGACCAGCAGCCTTGTCATTATCGGCAATGCCATTCCAAGTTTCCTGTTCGCGGTCGCGCTTATTGTCCTGTTCGCGGGCGGTTCCTATTACGACTGGTTTCCTTTAAGGGGCCTCACGTCCGAGAACTGGGATCAGTTGAGCCTGATCGGCAAGGTGACGGACTATCTCTGGCATATCACCCTGCCCGTCTTCGCCATGGTGATCGGCGGTTTCGCGGCCTTGACGCAGCTCACCAAGAACTCCTTCCTCGACCAGATCAGCCAGCAATATGTCCTGACCGCCCGCGCGAAGGGTCTGAGCGAGCGGCGGGTCCTGTACGGCCATGTTTTCCGGAATGCCATGCTGATCGTGATCGCGGGCTTTCCGAGCGCCTTCGTTAGCATCCTTTTTACCGGATCCCTGCTGATCGAGGTGATTTTCAGTCTCGACGGGCTCGGGCTCCTGGGCTTTGAATCGGCGATCAACCGGGACTATCCGGTCATTTTCGCGACCGTCTATGTCTTCTCGCTTCTCGGCCTCATCATGAACCTTGTGGGCGACATCACCTATACGCTCGTCGATCCCCGCATCGATTTCGAAGCGCGGGAGGCGTGACCATGGCCCTTTCCGCACTCAACCGGCGCCGGCTAGATAACTTCAAGGCGAACAAGCGCGGCTACTGGTCGATGATCTTTTTCCTCGGCCTTTTCATCATCTCGCTTTTTGCCGAGGTGATCGCGAATGACAAGCCGCTTGTCGTTTCCTACAAGGACCAGCTTTATTTCCCTTTCCTCGTCTCCTACCCTGAAACAGCCTTCGGCGGAGATTTCGAGACCGAGGCGGATTATCGCGATCCATATGTCGCCGATCTGATCAACAAGGACGGCTGGCAGGTCTGGCCGCTGATCCGCTACAGCTATTCGACGATCAATTACAACCTGACCTCCCCTGCACCGTCTGCGCCGGACAAGGAAAACTGGCTTGGCACGGATGATCAGGGGCGCGATGTGCTGGCGCGGGTCATCTATGGCTACCGGATTTCGGTCGCCTTCGGCCTGATCCTCACCTTTTTCAGCTCCATCATTGGCGTCACAGCGGGCGCGGTGCAGGGCTATTTCGGTGGCTGGGTCGATCTATTGTTCCAGCGGTTTCTCGAGATATGGGGCGGCATGCCGAGCCTCTATATCCTGATCATTCTCGCGTCCCTGATTGAGCCGACCTTCGCGATCCTGCTGGCGCTTCTCTTGCTCTTCAGCTGGCCAAGTCTTGTCGGCGTGGTCCGGGCGGAGTTTTTAAGATCGCGCAATTTCGATTATGTGCGGGCGGCCCGAGCCCTCGGCGTGCGCGACAGCGTGATCATGTTCAAGCATCTTTTACCGAACTCCATGGTCTCGGCGCTTACCTTCCTGCCCTTCATCCTGACGGGTTCCATCGTCAGCCTGACGTCGCTTGACTTCCTTGGCCTTGGCCTGCCGCCGGGATCACCTTCGCTCGGCGAACTGCTCGCGCAAGGGAAAGCGAACTTGCAGGCGCCCTGGCTTGGCATCACCGCCTTCATTACCTTGTCCGTGATGCTCACTCTCGCCTTCTTCATGCAAGAAGGCATCCGCGATGCCTTTGATCCAAGAAAGACGTTCCGCTGATGGCTCTGGTAGATGTCAAAGACCTCTGGGTCACGTTCAAATCGGGCGGCGAGGGTCAGCCCGCGGTGAAAGGCGTCTCCTTCTCGATCGAGAAGGGCGAAACCCTCGCGCTTGTCGGCGAAAGCGGATCAGGCAAGTCCGTGACCGCCCTCAGCATCCTGCAGCTTCTCCCCTATCCGCTCGCCAAGCATCCCGAAGGCTCCATTAAGGTCGAGGGCGAAGAGGTGATCGGCACACCGCAAAAGAAGATGCGTAAAATTCGCGGCAACAAAATCTCGATGATCTTTCAGGAGCCGATGACATCGCTCAATCCGCTCCATACGATCGAGAAACAGATCAACGAGACGCTGCTGATCCATAAAGGGATGAGCAAATCCGCAGCCAGCGCCCGGGTGCGGGAACTATTGGAACTCGTCGGGCTCGACAAGGTGGATGACCGGCTCAACGCCTATCCGCATCAGCTTTCGGGCGGACAGCGCCAGCGCGTGATGATCGCCATGGCGCTCGCGAACGAGCCGGACCTCCTGATCGCGGACGAGCCGACCACCGCGCTTGACGTGACGATCCAAGCGCAGATCCTGGAACTTCTCGCCGATCTTCAGAAACGGCTCGGCATGGCGATCCTTCTCATCACCCATGACCTTGGCATTGTCCGCAAGATGGCGAAAAATGTCTGCGTCATGACGCAAGGGGAAATCGTTGAGGCCGCCCCAGCGAAAGAGCTTTTCAACAATCCGCAGCATGCCTATACCCGCATGCTGCTGGAGGCAGAGCCGAAAGGCCTGCCGGTCCGGAAAAATGACACCGTCCCCGATGTCATGAAAGGGGACCATATAAAAGTCTGGTTCCCGATCAAGAAGGGCCTGTTCAAGCGCACTGTCGACTATGTCCGCGCGGTCGATGATATCTCCCTTTCCGTCAAGCTGGGGCATACGGTTGGCATCGTGGGTGAAAGTGGTTCCGGCAAATCGACGCTTGGCCTTGCCCTTCTCCGCCTCATCAAGTCGGAAGGCAATATCCTGTTTGAGGGACGCTCAATCCAGAAAGCCAACTGGAAGACCTTGCGACCCCTCCGCGCGGAAATTCAGATCGTTTTCCAGGACCCCTATTCCAGCCTGAGCCCACGTCTTTCCATCGCCCAGATCATTGAGGAAGGCTTGCTCGTGCATGAAGGGCGTGGCAACCGGACCGAACGGCGGGAGCGGATTTCCGACATCCTGAAAGAGGTTGGCATTCCGCCCGAAGCCATGGACCGCTATCCGCATGAATTTTCGGGCGGGCAGCGCCAGCGCATCGCCATTGCCCGCGCGCTCATTCTGAAGCCGAAATTCATCGTGCTGGACGAGCCGACCTCGGCCCTTGATATGTCGGTTCAGGCGCAGATCGTCGATCTTTTGCGCGATCTGCAAACCCGCCACAATCTCACTTATCTCTTCATCAGTCATGATTTGAAAGTCGTGCGGGCGCTCGCCGACAGCGTCATCGTCATGAAGGATGGCAAAATCGTCGAACGGGGAAATTCGGCACAAATCTTTGACAATCCGGCAACAGACTATACAAAGGCATTAATGAAGGCCGCCTTTGATCTGGAGACGACGGCGGCCGGTGTCGTTAACGAATAAGGCGTCGGAAAAGATGCCGGAGTATAGAGATGGCCCTGTTATTCAAGAGCAATATTGACCGTCCGGACTGGTGGCGCCGGGAACTCAATAAATATATCCCCGAACTTGAAGTCCGCATCTGGCCCGACATTGGCGATCCGGACGAGATTGACTATGCGCTTTGCTGGAAAATGCCGCATGGGGAGCTTGCAAAGCTCAAAAACCTGAAGGCCGTCTATTCGCTTGGCGCCGGGGTCGATCATCTGTTGGCCGATCCGGACTTCCCGCGCCATCTGCCTTTCTCCCGCGTGGTGGACCAGAACCTGACGGGCCGCATGACCGAATATGTGGTGCAGCATGTGCTCAACCATCACCGGTTCCAGCATATCTATGACGAGCATCAGCGCAATCATCTCTGGAAGGAGCAGTTCGCCCCCTTCGCGTCGGAGCGTAAAGTCGGCATCCTCGGGATGGGAGAACTTGGCGGCGGGGCCGCGCGGGCGCTCAATTTTCTCAAATTCGACGTTGCAGGC
>SBHH01000129.1 GCA_006226265.1 Alphaproteobacteria bacterium
GTTTCGACTTCGGGCAATTCAGGCATGGGCGGACAGTAGCCTTAAAAAGAGGGTTGCGCTATGCTGTTGTTTCGCCCAAACAGGGTTTTCTTGAAATCAAGGCTTCTAAACGGCAGTGAGGGCCATGACCCCGGCAGATGACAGCAGCGACGGCGCGACGTCCGAACAGACCCATTTCGGCTTTCGCGATGTCCCGAAGGCAGAGAAGGCCTCGCTCGTACGCGGGGTGTTCGACAGCGTCGCGGAAAATTACGACCTGATGAACGACCTGATGAGCGGCGGCATCCACCGGCTCTGGAAGACGGCGATGATTGACTGGCTGATGCCCCGAAAGGGGCAGCATCTCCTGGATGTCGCGGGCGGCACGGGCGATATCGCCTTTCGCTTTCTCGACCGGGTGAAAGGCGAGGGGCGCGTCACCATCCTCGACATCAATCATGCGATGCTGAGTGTCGGGCAGGACCGCGCCATCGATCAGGGGCGGCTTGAAAATCTGGAATGGGTGAATGGCGATGCGCAAAGGCTTCCGCTGGAAGACAAGTCCGTCGATGCCTATACGATTGCCTTCGGTATCCGCAACGTGACCGATATCCCGTTGGCGCTTCGCGAAGCAAGGCGCGTCCTGAAATCCGGCGGGCGGTTTCTCTGTCTTGAGTTCAGCCGGGTCGAAGCGCCTCTTCTGAAGGAGTTTTATGACTTCTATTCCTTCAAGCTTCTGCCGGAAATCGGCGGGCTCGTCGCGAAGGACAAGCCGTCTTACGAATATCTGGTGGAGAGCATCCGGAAATTCCCGGATGCCGACGAATTTGCCGCGATGATTGCCGAAGCGGGGATGCATCAGGTGAAATACCGGCGGCTCTCGGGCGGGATCGCGGCGCTTCATTCGGCCTGGCGGCTGTAATCGCGGGAGAGAGACGTGATCCGGATGGTGCACAATTTCCTGCGGCTTTTTGCGATTGCCCGCACGCTCGCGCGGCATGACGCGCTTTTCTTTCTCGACCGGTTCGAACGGCTGCCGCTGATCATTAAGGTTGGTCGTCGTTTTTTACCTCTTTTTGCAGTGGGTGCGCGGAGCGGCGGTAATCTTAGGGACGGAGAGCGGCTCGCCAATGCCTTGCAGGAACTGGGGCCGAGCTTCATCAAGCTCGGTCAGGCGCTTTCGGTCCGGGCCGACCTGATCGGCGAGGAAATGGTGCTGGATCTTGCCAACCTCCGCGATCGGCTGCCGCCCTTCCCGTTTGAGGAAGCAAAAAAATCCGTGGAATATGAACTCGGCGCCCCGCTCGACGTCCTGTTTCATGAATTTGATCCTGTGCCGGTCGCGGCGGCCTCCATCGCGCAGGTGCATTTCGCGACTGTGCGCGAGGAAATCCCCGCCCCGACCGAGGAGAATTTGGACGCCAAAGCAGAACATTTCCGGAAAGTCGCGGTCAAAATCCTCCGGCCCGGAATTGAAAGGGCGTTTGAGCGCGATTTGCAGCTTTTCTTCTGGCTCGCGAGCCTTGCAGAACGCTATCAGCCGCATGTCCGGCGTCTCCGTCTTGGCAAGGTCGTTGAGACCATGGCCGATTCGGTCGAGCTTGAGATGGATCTCCGGATGGAGGCCGCTGCCGCCGCTGAAATGGCGGAGAATTTCGAAGGCGATCCCGATTTCGGCGTGCCGGAGATCGACTGGCAGCGCACGGGACGCCGGGTCATGACCCAGAGCCGGGTTGACGGCATCAGCGTTTCCCGAAAAGAGGAACTGGTCGCCGCCGGGCATGACTTGAAGGCGCTCAGCGATAACGTCATCCGCGTCTTTCTGCATCAGGTGCTTCGCGACGGCTTTTTTCATGCGGATATGCATCATGGCAATCTTTTCGTGACGGAGGATGGCCGCCTTGTCGCCGTCGATTTCGGCATTATGGGCCGGATGAGCCGGGAAACCCGCCTTTTCATGGCGGAAATGCTGCATGCCTTCCTGATCGGAGATTACCGCCGCGCCGCCGAAGTGCATTTTGAGGCAGGCTACGTTCCGCCGCATAAATCCCTCGACAGCTTTACCCAGGCCTGCCGTTCCATCGGCGAGCCGATCCTTGGCCGTCCGGTCAGCGAGATTTCCATCGCCCGCCTGCTGGTACAGCTTTTCCAGATCACGGAAACCTTCGAGATGGAAACCCAGCCGCAGCTTCTTCTGTTGCAGAAGACCATGGTGACGGCGGAAGGCGTGGCCCAGAGCCTCAACCCCGATGTCAATTTCTGGGAGGCCGCGCAGCCGATTGTTGCGATCTGGATGCGTGAAAATATGGGGCCGGAGGCGCAGGCCGCGGAAATCGTGAAGGACGGGATGCGGCTTTTACGGAAAATTCCCGCCATTGTCAGCCGCGCCGACCGTATCCTGAAGGATTTTGAAGCGCGGGAAGCGGAAATGGAACTGGCGGCGGAAGAGGCCGGGCAGGGGATCGAGCGCTGGGCGCATAGCCTCTGGTTAGCCGGGGGGATCGTCCTGGGCGGTGTGATCGTTTATCTCGTCATGCTTGCAAACTGACGGCTCCTTCCTCGATACTCCTATATAAATTTCACTTGCGCAATTTCAGTGGGATAACTACGTTATTCACATAATTCCACAGTAGAATAGGGGCGCAAGAGTGATCTCTGATCCACCCAACTCACCGAAATCGGTTCTGCTGATTATCGGCGGCGGCATTGCCGCCTACAAAACGCTGGAACTGATCCGTCAGCTGACCAAGCGGGGCATCCGGACCCGCGCCATCCTGACGAAGGCGGCGGAAGAATTTGTGACCCCGCTCTCGGTCGCGTCCCTGACCGGCGATAAGGTCTATACAGACCTTTTTTCGCTCACCGACGAGGCGGAGATGGGCCATATCCAGCTTTCGCGCAGCACCGGCCTTCTCGTTGTGGCGCCTGCAACCGCCGACCTGATGGCGAAAATGGCCGGCGGCCATGCCAATGACCTTGCGACCACGACGCTGCTCGCCACCGACAAGCCGGTCATGATCGCGCCCGCGATGAATGTCCGCATGTGGCAGCATCCGGCGACGCAGCGCAATCTGAAGCAGCTTCAGGCGGATGGTGTGACGGTCATCGGCCCGGATGAAGGTGACATGGCCTGCGGCGAATATGGTCCGGGCCGCCTGGCCGAGCCTGAAGTGATCGCCGCGCGGATTGCCGATTTCTTCGATAAATCTGTCGGCAATGGCCCGCTCGCGGGTCGGAAAATTCTGGTGACCGCCGGGCCGACCCATGAACCGATCGACCCGGTTCGCTATATCGCCAATCATTCCTCCGGCAAGCAGGGCTTTGCGATTGCCGCCTCGCTCGCGAAACGGGGGGCGGAGGTGACGCTCGTTTCCGGCCCCTCCCGTCTCGGCACGCCCGCCGGGGTCAAGCGCATCGATGTCATGACGGCGGCGGAAATGCTGGCGGCGACGGAGGGGCTTCTCCCCCTTGATGCGGCGATTTTCGCGGCCGCCGTCGCGGACTGGCGCGTCGCGACCGAGGCGACGCAGAAAATCAAGAAGCGCGAAGGGGAGTTACCAACGCTGTCCCTCGCCGAAAACCCAGATATCCTCGCGGCCATCAGCCGGCGGGCCGAACATCGCCCTCCGCTCGTCATCGGCTTTGCCGCCGAAACCGAGCAGATTATTGAAAACGGCCGGGCGAAGCTTGCCAAGAAGGGCTGCGACTGGATCGTTGCGAATGACGTGAGCCCGTCGTCCGGCACTTTCGGCGGCGATGAAAACCGGGTCTTTCTCTTAAAAGGGGAAGACGTTGAGGGCTGGCCCAAACAAGGCAAGGACGCGGTTGCGGAAAGCCTTGCTGACCGGATCATTGACTATTTCGAGGGAGCGTCTTCATGACAGCCATTCAAATTTCCATTACCCGCCTGCCGCATGGGGCGGATCTGCCGCTTCCTTCTTACGAGACGAAGCAGAGCGCGGGCATGGATATCCGCGCGGCGGTGGAGAGTGAGATCGAAATCCTGCCGGGCGGGCGGGCGCTGGTGCCGACCGGGTTCAGGATTGCCCTGCCGCCGGGATATGAGGCGCAAGTGCGCCCGCGGTCGGGCCTTGCCCTTAAAAACGGAATCACCCTTCCCAACAGCCCCGGCACCGTCGATGCGGATTATCGTGGCGAGGTCGGGATCATCCTCCTCAATGCGGGGACGGAGCCTTTCACGATCCGCCGTGGCGACCGCATTGCGCAGATGGTCATCGCTCCGGTGACGAAAGGCGAATGGGTGGAAATGGAAAGCCTTGATCAGACGGCGCGCGGGGAAGGGGGTTTCGGCTCCACCGGCGTCGCGGGGGGAGGGGCCTCATGACCATGTTGCATCTCCCCCGGAAAATGCTCTATGCGCTGGAGGCGGTGGTTGATATCGCCTTCAACGCGCGGCCGAATCCGGTGCAATCGAAGGAAATCACCCAACGGCAGGGCATTCCGCTCCGCTATCTTGAGCAGGTGATGCAACAGCTCGTCCATGGCGGCATCCTGAAAGGGGTGCGCGGACCCAAGGGCGGGTACCGCCTGGCGAGGGAACGCCGCCGCATCACGGCGGGCGATGTGATCCGCGTGATCAATGCCGCCGAAGGGGAGGAGGAAGCGGATATCTTCTCCTCCGATATCGGGCAGTCGGTCGTTGGCCCTCTGTGGGAGGAGGCGCAGGACGCGCTTCTCGCCAAACTCGATTCCGTGACGCTTGAGGATCTCTGCCAGCGGGCCAATGAAAGCTGCGCGGAGGAAATGCCGTCTGACGGCATGACCTTCGAAATCTGAAGCGGCTTTAAGAAAACGCGAGATACGACAGGAAGAGGAAAATGTTAAAGAACCCGCCCCGTGGCAGAATTTATGACAATATCATCGACACTATCGGCGCAACGCCGCTTGTCCGGCTGCAGCGGACGGGGAAGGAAACGAACAAGGGCGCGGATATCCTTTTGAAGCTGGAGTTTTTCAACCCGCTTGCTTCCGTCAAGGACCGGATCGCCGTTGCCATGATCGAGGCGATGGAGGAAGCCGGGCTGATCACGAAGGAAACCGCGATTATCGAGCCCACCTCCGGCAATACCGGGATCGGCCTCGCTTTCGTCTGTGCGTCGAAAGGCTATAACCTCACCCTCGTCATGCCGGAAAGCATGTCGATGGAACGGAGGAAAATGCTGAAACTGCTGGGCGCCAATCTGGAACTGACGGACGCGGCGAAAGGCATGAACGGTGCGATTGCAAGAGCGGATGAAATGAAGGCCGAAATCGGTGATGCGGTCATTCCGCAGCAGTTTGAAAATCCGGCCAATCCCGCGATTCACCGTGTCACCACGGCCGAGGAAATTCTTGCCGATACGGGTGGCAAGGTTGATGTGGTCGTGATCGGAGTTGGCACGGGAGGGACGCTCACCGGCGTCGGCACGGTGTTGAAAAAAAAGAACCCGAAGGTGCGGATCGTTGCGGTCGAGCCCGAGGACAGTCCGGTTCTTTCCGGCGGTCAGCCGGGGCCGCATAAAATCCAGGGGATTGGTGCGGGCTTCTCGCCCAAGAACCTCGATGAAAGCCTGATCGATGAAATCCTTACCATCGGCAATGAGACGGCGTTCGAAACCGCGCGCGAGGTTGCCCGCGAGGAAGGAATTCCCATCGGCATCTCCTCTGGCGCCGCTGTCGCCGCCGCGCTGGAGCTGGCGGAGCGATCCGAGATGAAAGGCAAGACCATCGTCGTGATCATCCCCTCCTTCGCCGAAAGATATCTCACCACCGCCCTCTTTGACGGACTGTAGGGCACCATGTCGCTTAGCGATGATCAGCTTGATCGGTATGCGCGCCATATCGTACTGCGCGAAATCGGCGGCGCGGGACAGCAGAAGCTGCTCGCCGCAAAAGTGCTGGTCGTCGGGGCGGGCGGGCTTGGCTCCCCCTTGCTTCTTTATCTTGCGGCGGCGGGGGTCGGGACCCTCGGCGTTATCGATGACGATGCGATCGATCTGTCCAACCTGCAGCGGCAAGTGCTTCACGGCACGGGCGATGTCGGTCGGCCCAAGGTGGAAAGCGCGAGCGCGCGTCTAAAGGAAATTAACCCGGATATCACGGTTATCGAACATAAGGCGCGATTGACAGCGGAAAATGCCGCCGAAGTGATCGAAGGCTATGATCTCGTCGCGGACGGGTCGGATAATTTCGAAACCCGGTTTTTGCTTAACGACGCCTGCTATTTCCTCAAAAAAACCCTTGTTTCCGGGGCGATCCTGCAGTTCGACGGGCAGATCAGCACCTTCAAGGCCCATGAGACGGGAGATCATCCCTGCTATCGCTGTCTTTTTCCCGCACCACCGCCACTCGATATTGCCCGCACCTGCGGCGAGGCCGGGGTGCTCGGCGCGCTTGCCGGGGTTATCGGATCGATGCAGGCGGTCGAGGTGGTGAAGGAGCTTTTATCCCTCGGCGAGGGGCTTTCGGGCAAGCTCCTCCTTTATGATGCGCTCTCGGCCGAAATCCGCCGCATCACCACCCACCGCGATCCCGCTTGTGTCCTCTGCGGGGAGAACCCGACGCGTCACGGCATAAAGTAATGCGCCGCGAGGGTGAGGGAGAGGGGTAGGGTCGCCATAGCGATCAGGGTCTGTACCGTGATGATCCCGGCCATGACTTCCGCGTCCGCCCCCAGGAGTTTTGCCAGCGCATAGCCCGAGCTTGCCGTCGGGATGGTCGCATAGATGATCAGGATCATGGCAGGCTCCCCGCTCAGGCCTGTGGCAATTGCGACCCCGGCAACGATCGCCGGGAACAGCAGGAACTTGCAGAGACTTGAAATGGTCACGTAGAGCGCGCCTGTATGGATCGACTTGATACGAAGGCCTGCGCCGATGCAAAGAAGCGCGAAGGGAAGCGCGGCGCGCGACAGGATCCCGGCAAAATCATTAATCACCGGGATCGGCCCGATCCCGGTGAGATTAAGAAAAGCGCCGCAGGCGATGGCGATCAGCAAGGGATTGCGTAAAATTTCCTGCGTGAGGCGACGAGGGAGCGAGATCGAGTGGCCCCGTCCCTGAAAACCGATCAGCGCCGAGACACAGAGGAGGTTTGTCGGCGGCACGAGAACGGAGGTTGCAACCGCCGCCAGCACAAGGCCCTTCGCGCCGAACATATAATCGGCAATGGCGAAGGCGATGAAGGTGTTATGCCGGATCGCGCCCTGAAAGACCGCGCCACCGATGGGATTGGAAATCCGGAAGAGGCGCACGGCGGCGAGAGAGACCGCGCCCGTGATAAAGAGTCCGCCCAGAAGCGCGAGCGCATAGGTGCCGATCAGCCCGTCGCCGAACGGTGCGGTCGTCGTATTATAGAAGAGCAGCGCCGGGAACAGTACCCAATAGACCATGCGGTCGGCATGATGCCAGAAATCGCCGCCCGGAAAACCGTTCCGGCGCAACAGGTTGCCGAGGACGAGCAGCAGAAAGATCGGCAGGACGGAAAGCGAAATGGCCCACATCTTAAGTAAATCCTATTCTTGGCACCCCAATCGG
>SBHH01000153.1 GCA_006226265.1 Alphaproteobacteria bacterium
ATAGGGGCGAAAGGCGGGCAGGCCGACGGCCTTGGTGAGAAGCTTGCCGATCTCGATATCTTCGGTCGCCAATGTCGCGGCGGCGGGCAGGCCCATGGCGATCTCGCGCGCGAAATTGGGCCCGGACAGGATGGCAACCGGATTGTCGGGCGCAACCTCAGCGGAAACCTCGCTCATCAGGAGGCCACTGTCCTGCTCGATCCCCTTGGCGCAGATGACGAGCACGGTACCCGGGGAGAGATGCGGACGAAGCAGGGTGAGGACGAGGCGAAGATGCTGCGCCGGCGAGACCAGCAGCAGGATGTCGGCATCCGCCGCCTCCAGCGGGTCGGTGGTCGCGCGGATTTTTTCGCTGAACTTTACGCCCGGCAGATAGCGTTTGTTCTCATGCGACCGGTTCAATGCCTCCGCATGATCCTCCCGCCGGGTCCAGAGGCGCACCTCGTTCCCCGCCTTTTCCGCCATGATCGCAAGCGCCGTCCCCCAGGCACCTGCGCCGATTACATTCAGCCGTGTCATACTCTCTACTCTTCGTCCCAGTTCAGGCCGGAGCCGTTCATCGTTGATTATCACGATCCGGGGCCGACAAGAAGCCCGGATTTAATCGATCAGCAGGAGAGAGGGCGGGGGCGAAGCCCGGACGGCTCAGTATTCCGTCACATCCACGCCGCTGTCGGTGCCGATGATGACGATATCCGGATAGCCGATAAAAAGCCCATGCTCGACCACGCCCGGCAGGGTGCTCAACGTGAGGGCGATGCCTTCGGGGTCCTTGATCACCTTGAAATCGCAGTCATAGATATAGTTGCCTTCGTCGGTGACGAACGGCGTTCCGTCCTTCGTAAGGCGGAGCGCTGCCGTGCAGCCAAGCGCATCGAGGCGGGATTTGAGCGCCGGCGCGGCAAAGCGGATCACCTCGACCGGCAGCTTGAAAGCGCCCAGTTTCGCAACCCGCTTTTTGGCCTCCGCAATGACGATCATTTTTTTGGAAAGGGAGGCAACGATCTTTTCACGAAGATGCGCGCCGCCGCCGCCCTTGATCAGGCGGCCTTCCGGGTCCACCTCATCGGTTCCGTCGATAGTGAGGTCGATTTCTTCCACTTCGTCCAGGCCGACAACCGGAATACCGAGGTTGCGCGCCTGGTTTGCCGTCGCCTCCGATGTCGGAACGCCGGTGATTTTAAGCCCGGCCTTCACCCGCGCACCGACAAGGTCCACCATTTTCGCAGCGGTCGATCCGGTGCCAAGGCCGATCACCATGCCCTCCTCGATATAGTCAACGGCTTTGGCGGCGGCGGCCTGTTTCTGTTCGTCTTCGGTCATGATGTCATCTCTTCACCAAAAAAATAAATATATCAGGCCTTATAGCCCGCAAAAGGCGCAGGCTTGGCATCAGGGTCCAGCGGCCAGCGGGCCCGTGCCGCAAGATCAAGAGGATCGGTAAGGCCGAGGCGGAAGCGTTCCAGCCCGGCCCAGGCGATCATCGCACCGTTATCGGTGCAAAGCTTTGCGGGCGGCACGACAAGGCGGACGCCCCGCGCCGCCGTCTGGATTTCGAGATTTTCCTTCAGATACCGGTTGGCGGCAACCCCGCCTGCCACCACAAGGGTGCCCCCTGATGGTGTCACCTCGGCAAACTGGTCGAGGGCGTTGGCGACCCGGTCCATCAGGCTGTCAACAGCAGCTTTCTGGAAACTTGCGGCCAGGTCGGCGATATCCTGATCCGTGGCGGCTGGTCCCAGCTTCTCGCGCGTCTGGCGCACTGCGGTTTTAAGGCCAGAGAAAGAGAAATTGCATCCCTCCCGTCCTTTCAAGGGGCGCGGCAAGTCGAACCGATCGGCATTTCCTTTCGCTGCCCAGCGTTCCACCGCAGGGCCACCCGGAAAGCCGAGATCGAGCATTTTCGCCGTTTTGTCGAAAGCCTCCCCCACCGCATCGTCGATGGTGGTGCCAAGGCGCCGGTATTTTCCGACCCCCTCGACGATCAAAAGTTGCGAATGCCCGCCGGAGACAAGAAGAAGCAAATAGGGAAATGCGACCTTGTCCGTCAGCCGGGCCGTCAGCGCATGGCCTTCCAGATGGTTGACACCGATCAGGGGTGCCTCCGCCACTACGGCGATGGCCTTCGCCGTCATCAGCCCGACCAGCACGCCGCCGATCAGGCCCGGGCCCGCCGTTGCGGCCACCGCCGACAGATCGTCATAGCCGATGCCTGCCTTGTTCATTGCAAGGCCGACCAGCCGATCCATCTGCGTGACATGGGCGCGCGCTGCAATCTCCGGCACCACGCCGCCAAAGGGGGCATGTTCCTCCGTCTGCGAGAGCACGATATTCGACAGAATATCCCCCTCTGCGGTCACGACCGCAGCGGCTGTCTCGTCGCAGCTGCTTTCCAGCCCGAGGACCATAATTTGTTTTTTTGGCATTTGTTTTCTATTACAAAGCGGTGCAAATTGCATATGGCTCTATCATTTGAGGAAATATCCCGCAACATGGCGTTTGTCAAAAGCTACAAGATCGGTACCCGGGGAAGCCCGCTCGCCCTCGCTCAGGCGGAGGAGACGAGGGAACGTCTTTTAAAGGCGCATGAGGGCAAGCTGTCGCCCGATCAACTGGAACTGGTGGTGATCAAAACCTCCGGCGATAAGATACAGGACCGGGCGCTGGCGGAGGCGGGTGGCAAGGGCCTTTTCGTCAAAGAACTGGAGGAAGCACTTTTCTCGGGCGCCATCGATTTCGCCGTTCATTCCATGAAAGATATGGAAACGGTGCTGCCCGATGGTCTTGTGATTGATTGCATCCTGCCGCGCGAAGATGCGCGCGATGTCTTTATTTCGGCAAATGGGCAGGGGCTTCATGATCTGCCGGAAGGGGCGCTTGTCGGTACGTCCAGCCTTCGCCGTCAAGCACTGATCCTCAACCGGCGGCCCGATCTGAAAGTTGGCCTTTTCCGGGGCAGTGTGCAAACACGACTTCGCAAACTTTCGGAGGGCGAGGCGGATGCAACGCTTCTTGCCCTTGCCGGACTCAAGCGGCTTGGACGCGAAGATGTCATTACGGAGCGGCTTTCCGTTGAGGACATGCTTCCTGCCGTCGCGCAAGGCGCCATCGGAATCGAACGGCGCGCTGCGGATGACGATGTTGCAGCCCTTCTCGCCCCCATTGATGACCGGCCGAGTCGGGAGCGGATCACGGCGGAGCGTTCGATGCTCGCGGTGCTTGATGGGTCCTGCCGGACGCCGATTGCAGGCTATGCGGAGCTGGATACGGCGGGCAACCTCTCTCTCCGGGCCAGCCTGCTCTCCCCCGACGGGAAACTGCGCTTTGATGGGGCGGGCTCTGCATCCTGGGATGAGGCGACTGCCCTCGGTGCGGAAATAGGCAGGGATATCAAGGCGCGAGCGGATGCGAAAGGCCTCAGCTTTTAATTTGCGGTATGACTTTGCATAATGATCTCATGAAAATCCTGATTACCCGACCCGAACCCGATGCGAGTCGCCTTCTGGGCATCCTGAAGAAGCTTGGGCATGAGGGAGTTCTCGCCCCGCTGATGACGATCGAGATGCTGCCCGAGGCAACAGTCGATCTTGAAAACCTGCAGGCGCTTCTCGTGACCAGCGCGAACGGGGCCCGTGCGCTTGGCAAGGCGACGACCCGTCGGGATGTCAGGGTTTTTGCCGTCGGCGAGACAACCGCCGATGCCGCCCGCGCGGAAGGCTTTCGTGATGTGACCGTTTCGGGCGGCAATGTTGAAAAACTTGCCGAGGATGTCATTGCCAAGCTGAAACCCGATGAAGGACGGCTTCTCCATGTGGCGGGAAGCAAGGTTGCGGGCGATCTTGAAGGCCTTCTGACAGCGGCGGAGTTTTCTTTCTCCAGAACCATTCTGTATGAGGCGAAACCGGCCCGGGATCTGGGTCGGGAGGCGCGATCTGCCCTTGAAAAAGGAGAGATTGGCGCTGCCCTGTTTTATTCTCCGCGCACAGCGGCTATATTTGAAAATATTATTGTAAATACGGGGCTGTCGGCGGCGCTTGGATCGGTGATGGCCCTCTGTTTGAGCGAGGCCGTAGCCGAAAATCTCGATGGCCTGTCCTTTGCCGAACTGCGGGTGGCCGCAAAACCGAATCAGGAGAATCTGCTTGCTCTGCTGGCGGGTCTCCCGCAATCTGGCATAGGAGCGGCCGCAACGGACAGTCGAGGGGAGCAGAAGGTGTCTGACAAAAATTCTGACAAGACTGGCGGAAAATCCGGAAACGGGGACGAACGGCCCGGTCTGGTCAAGGATCCGGAGCTTGAAAAAATCCTGAACAATAATGTTGCGAAGGATGCGGATGAGAAGGCCGCCGTTCCGCCGAAGAAATCCGGCGCAGGCGGTATTCTCCTGACCCTGTCGCTTCTCGTTTTGATCTTCGCCTTTGGCCTCGCCGCCTGGCCGCTTATCTACCCAAGGGTTGAAGCCTACCTTCCGCCCGCCGCCAGGGCCCTTATCGCGGGGCGGTTTGGCCCTGAAGAAAAGAACAGCGGCACCGATACAGTTGCCGCCATCACGGCGCTTCGCGATAACATGGAAAGCGAATATGCGCGTCTTTCGGCGCGGATCGACAAGCTGGAAAGCACTGCCGCCAATGCACCGGCATCGGAAAGCGGTGCGGCCACTGCGATGCCGGAAGGTATGACGCAGGAAATTTCCCGTCTTTCTGATGAACTGAAAGATCAGCAGGCGAAGCTTGCCGCAGCGCTCGATACGATCAAGGATCAGGAAAGCCAGATCACGGGCCTGAAAGAAGCGGAGCCGGTTGTCTCCGGCCCCGATCCGGCGACCCAGTCGGAAATCCTCAATCTCAAAAATGCGCTCATCGATGCGAAGAATGCGATGGCGGAGATGAAACAGGCGATGGCCGCCGAGAAGGATCGACTGGATGGCCAGAGCACGGAGCTTTCCGCGCTGCAGGAGGCCATGAAGGCCAATGCCGCCGCCAAGCTGGAGGCGAGCGTCGAGAACAAGCGCACGCTTCTTCTTCTTGCCATCGGGCAGTTGCAGCGTGAGACGCGAAGCGACCAGCCGTTCGCAAATGGCCTGCAGCAGGTGAAGACGGTGGCGCCGGAAAGCGCGGACGCAACCCTTGAGACCTTGCAGAAAATCGCGGGCGAAGGCGCGCCGACGATGACCGCGCTCCGGGCGGATTTCTCCCGCCTTGCACCGGATATCGCGCAGGCCGCGCGCCTGCCGTCGGAGGAAACCTGGTATGGGAAGACCCTGCACCGGATTGCCTCCATTGTGAAATTCCGCCGGGTTGATGATCTGGAAGGTGACAGCGCGGACGCGATGCTTGCGCGGGCGGAAAAGGATCTCGCCGACAATGATCTTGCCGCTGCAGTCGCGGAGATGAAGAAGCTTTCAGGGCCTGCGGCGGAGAAGGCACAAGGTTGGCTTTTCAAGGCCGAGCAGCGTCTTGCGGTTGAGCAGGCCATTTCCACCCTCCTTGACAAGGCGACGGCCTCCGCCGTCCGCCCGTCTCAGGCAGACTAGAGGGGCGGTAATGATACGGTCGATTTTCATTTTCGTTCTGGTCGCGCTCATCGCCTTTGGGGCGGTCTGGCTTTCCGATTATCCGGGCGATGTGCGGCTGACCTGGGGCGGGATAGAGGTTGAAACCTCCATCGTTGTGATTGCGGCCCTCACCCTTATTTTTGCGGTTGTCGTGGCGCTTTTCTATCGCTTCTGGCTCTGGCTGAAGCGGGGGCCCGGCCGGATCGGCGCCGTCTTCTCCAACCGGCGGCGGGAACGGGGGCTCGAAGCCCTTTCAAGCGGCATGGTGGCGATTGCCGCGGGCGATGCGGCCGAGGCACGCCGTCAAGCGATTGAGGCGGAGAAGACTCTCGGTGGTGAGCCCATGACCCTCCTTCTCGCGGCGCAAGCGGCGGAGCTTAACGAGGATGATCGGGCGGCGCGGATTTATTACGACCGTATGATGGAACGCAAAGACACGGAATTTCTTGGTCTTCGCGGCCTCATTAACCGGGCGCGGGGGGAGGGCAATATCGCCGAGGCCCGCCGCCTTGCCGAACGGGCGGAGGAACTTCGTCCCGGCACCCTCTGGGTGCAGAAGGAGCTTTATGAGCTTGCCGTGAAGGCGCGCGATTGGGAGGCGGCGGATCAGGCGCTTTCCCGCATGGCGCGGGGCAAGGCGGCGAAGGGCGATGCCGTGCGGCGCGCGCGCGCCGTCATCACCTATGAACGGGCGGATGTCGCAAGGGCGCAAGGCAAGACGGAGGCGGCGCTCACCCTCGCGCTGCAGGCCCATGACCTTGATCCCGGCTTTGTACCCGCCGCAGTGCTCGCCGTCACCCTGACGGCAAAGGAAGGCGCATCGCGCAAGCTCAACAAGCTGATTGCCGACTGCTGGAAAAAGGCACCGCATCGCGACCTTGCCGACGCGATCCGGAAGGTTGTCTCCGGTGAGCAGCCGTCGGACTGGTTCCGCCGGGCGCGCGAGACGGTCGCGCCGCATAACCCGGATCATCCGGAAACCCATCTGATGCTCGCAAGGGCGGCGATGGCCTCAAATGACTGGGGACCGGCGCGCGAACATCTGATGAAGGCGGGCGGCGATGCACCGACAACCGGCATCCTCCGCCGCCTCGCGGAGCTCGAAGAAAAAGCTAATGCCGATGCGATTGCCGCGCGAGAATGGATTTTGAAAAGCGTCGATGCACCGCAGGATCCGCTCTGGATCTGCCGCGCCTGTGGCCGTCAGGAAGATCACTGGCAGGCGCATTGCCCGGCCTGCGACAGTTTCGATACCCTAAGCTGGCGTCAACCGGACCGGGGACCCGCCGCCGGGGCTGCGCTGGAGGCGGAAATCGTGCCGGAAATCGCCGCGACGGAGCTATAAATAAAGTTATTTGAGGAGGGCAATGAAATGCTTGCTCTTCTTAGCCGGACAGACTATATGTTGCCGGAATTTCAAGGATGCCGCTGTAGCTCAGTTGGTAGAGCACCGCATTCGTAATGCGTAGGTCGCCTGTTCGAGTCAGGCCAGCGGCACCATTCTTTCCCTGAAGAAGCTATTGAAAATCAATCTGTTACAGACCTGAGCTTAACGGATTGTCGTGATCATGGCAATGTCCTAATGCGCCTATTGTGACATTCACTGTGACACCACTGTGACAAATTCCCAGAGCGACAAAAAACAAAATAGGGGTCCCAAGCTCCAATTCAGCCCCCGGGCCCTTCGAACCCCTGCCCGTTTCAAAAATAGCGTTAAACCGCCGATATTATTTTTGTTGATCTATTGTCGATAAAGGAGATGTGGAACTCATACATACATAAACTTGCATCACTGTCTCAGTTTGTGTTTTGGGTGGTCTAAGGTGGTCATACAAATATTTGTGCGCTATCTTTCAATTATCTCATGAGCGCCGTAAAGCAGGTCTACACACGCAACAATGATTCAATTTTAAGGCATCATGGATTCTAATATTTCTTTTTCAAGAATTTAT
>SBHH01000283.1 GCA_006226265.1 Alphaproteobacteria bacterium
GACAGCGGTTTGCATCTTCTGGAACTGATCAATGATATTCTCGATTTCTCGAAAATCGAATCCGGCGAGCAGAAAATCAATGAGGAAGAAGTCGAAATCGACATTCTGGTTAATGAATGCGTTCGCCTGACGCGTCAGCGCGCGATCGACAATGACATCGGCATTAAGCTGGAGTTCGAGCCCAAGTTGCCACAAATTTATGCGGACCGGCGGATGCTGAAACAGATTCTGATCAATCTCTTGTCCAACGCCATAAAATTCACGCCAGCCGGCGGGCGCATCACGGCGTCTGTCCGGATGGTCGAGAATGTCGGCATGCGGATCAGCGTGAGCGACAACGGCATCGGCATCAAGGAAGAGGACATCGACAAGGCGATGACCCCCTTCGTGCAGATCGACAGCGAGAAAAACCGCAAATATCATGGCACAGGGCTTGGTCTTCCACTCTCGAAAAATCTGGCCGAGTTGCATGAGGGGTCGCTGGAACTTACGAGCAAATATGGTGAAGGCACGACCGCCAGCCTGACCATGCCGCCTTCGCGCATCCGCGATTGCGCCGCCTGAGCCACAAAAGCCGCAATTTTTTAACCTCCCCTCTTGCCAATTCCGACGGGAGAGTGAACTATCCTCCAAAATTAGAAACGGAGGATAGTTTTATGCGTTTGAAAGACAAGGTTGCCATCATTACGGGCGCAGGTTCCGGATTTGGCGAGGGCATGGCCACGTTGTTTGCGAAAGAGGGCGCGAAGGTCGTCGTCAGCGACATTAATGGCGACGCCGCGGCAAAGGTGACCAAGGCCATCACCGATGACGGAGGCATTGCCATCGCCGCCACTGCCGACGTGACGAACGCCGGGGATCTTGAAGCCATGACGGCCCAGACGCTGGAAAATTTCGGCAAGATCGACATTCTGGTCAATAACGCCGGGATGCCACAGCGAAACGGCTCCATGTTTGATGTGGATGTCGAGACTTTTCAGAAAATCTATGATGTGAACGTCAAAAGCATCTTTCTTACGACCAAGATCGTCGTTCCGCACATGCTGGAAAAGGGCGGTAATATCGTCAATATTTCATCCACTGCGGCCTTGTCCCCTCGTCCCGGCCTTACCTGGTATAATTCAAGCAAGGGCGCGGTTCTCACCATGTCGAAATCCATGGCGGTCGAGCTTGCGCCGAAGCAGGTGCGCGTGAATGCGCTCTGTCCCGTCTTCGCCCATACGCCGATGGCGGTCGAGTTTATGGGCGGCGTGGATACCCAGGAAATCCGGGACAAGTTCGTATCGACCATTCCTCTTGGCCGGGAGAATACGCCGCGCGATCTGGCCCATGCGGCGCTCTGGCTGGCATCCGATGATGCCTCTTTCATCACAGGCGTTGCGTTGGAAGTTGATGGCGGCCGCTGTATCTGAGCTCGCACTCGACCGGTGCAAAAAAACGGGCGCTTCGGCGCCCGTTTTCGTTTCCGGATTTTGCATCAGTTATTTGTCGACGTCCGCAGCCACGCGCATTTTCACAATGATGTCAGGGTTGGGAACAAGCCCGCTTTTGCCGAAGCCTTTCTTGATCATATCGACATATTCCATGCCTTCGATCACCTTGCCCCAGACGGTGTATTTCCCATCGAGGAAGCGCGAATCCGCAGTGACGATAAAGAACTGGCTGTCGGCACTGTTGATGGACTGCGCGCGCGCCATGGAAACCGTTCCCCGGACATGCGGTGCATTTGAGAATTCGGCGCGAAGCCGTTTGCCCGAACCTCCAGTGCCATCCCCATTGGGATCCCCCGTCTGCGCCATAAAGCCTTCGATCACCCGGTGGAACTTGAGCCCGTCATAAAATTTTTGACGCACCAGTTCCTTGATCCGGGCGACATGGCGGGGGGCGAGATTGGGCAGCATTTCAATCACCACGCGGCCGTATTTCAGATCGAGATAGAGGGTATTTTCCGGATCGAGCGCCATCGCCGAACGAAGCGGCATCGCGGTCATCACCATCAGGCCGAGGGCCAGCGATATCCGAAAGATTGCTTTAGAAACCATACCTGTTCCCATTCCTTTTTTGTGACTGTTTTATCTCTGCCATGTCAGGCGCGCGCCGTCCAGAGGAAAGCCGCGTAAATACGGATTTCGGTGAATATGCGAAGCCTGCAAAAAAATGCAAATGGAAGCTTGACCATCCTGCCGCAGGTCCCTATGTTGCAGCCCGCACCGCGACGCATCGCCGCCTGTTGGGCCGTCATTTTGTCGCAATTTGCACGTGTGGGCCCGTAGCTCAGTTGGTAGAGCAGCTGACTTTTAATCAGCGGGTCACAGGTTCGAATCCTGTCGGGCTCACCATTTCCAAAAAGATTATAAGGCTTCAGAGCGAAAAGAGCCATCTGGCTGCCCGTCGCGGAGACGACCTTGAAACCTTTTATCCAAAAGGTTGAAAGAGGGCAATTTTCCGATGCATTTCCAGATTTTTAAAGATCTGGCCCCACCGGTCAATCAGGTAATGGCAGGAAGGCAGCGGCAAGAAGTTCTGCGCGCCGGATCGCATCTTTCGTCATATGGCTCCGGAAATAGAGTTCCCGCTCCGATGCTCCCTCAATTCCGTTTTGGTTAGCAAGGATTGCCCATTTGAGTCCGGCAATCTTGTCCTTCTCAGGCGCCGTTCCGGCCGCGTAACGGGCCGCAAGACGGTCCTGTGCCCGTCCATAGCCGCGTTTTGCCGCCGCCTCGAACCATTTGTTGGCGGTCTTTTCATCCGCCTTTACGCCCTTTCCATCACGATAGAGCTTGGCGAGACTGTATTGCGAACGGGAAAAACCGGCATCTGCCGCGATGGTGAAATAGTGGATCGCCTGTTTCATGCTTTTCTTCACGCCGATGCCGTATTCGTATAGCTTGCCAAGCGTATGCCAAGACGGCGGGAAGGATTGTTCGCCGGCTTTCTTGAGAAAAGTGACCGCGGATTCGTTCTTTTGATGAGAGAGAAGTTCCAGCGCGCGATTGTGAAGCGCAGGAGGATAGCCGCTCACCAGAGCCTTGTTGTTCCAGCTTTCCGCCTTGTCGGCACTTGGCGCGACGCCTCGCCCCTCCTCATACATGGCGGCGACGTTGAAAGCGGCCTCGGCACTCCCCTGCTCGGCAAGCCTGTGCCAGATATCGAAGGCCTCCGAGAAGCGTCCAGCCTGATAAAGCTTTTCGCCATCGCCGAAATTCTGATTACCCGCAGAAAGCCGTTGTTCGCGGATCTTGAGAAGGGTGATGATCCGCTCAACCCCGCCTCTGTCGATGAGATGGTAGAAGTTTTCGTGATGGCTAAGCAGGACGCTGGTACCACTGATGAGAAGGTCGATGATCTTCTGCTGTCCACCCGGATATTCCCGAACGCGCCAACGCACCGAGACGGCGGGCCTGTTGGGCCGGATCAGGCGTGTCAGGACGAAGCTTTCAGTGCTACCCGTTTCCGACGCCGAAACAATGACGCAGCTATCCTCGGGATAGCCGCCAAACTGGCTGGCGTAGGCGCGCAGGAAGAACTGTCGAAACAGGGTCAAAAGCTCGTTTTTTTTCGGTTGCGGAAGCGTTTCCCAGTTCGGACCGATCACGAACTTGGTGATATAGACGAAATCGAACTTGCCGTAGAGCATGGCGTGAAAACGTTGCTCCCGGACCGGCAAGGGAACGTTGTCCTCTGCAAGGATGGCATTTGCGTTTTTCACGATTTCATTGATGAAGCTGCGCGCGCGCGTGGCTCGGCTTGCAGCGAACGTATCCGTCGCAATAATGGCAACCATAAGAGCCACCAGGGCGCCTAGCCGGATCATTCGAAGATACTTCATACCCCAGTCCTTATTCTTCGAAGTATTTATATTCTAAGGCATTTTTCCGGATTTGCCAAGTCGGTCCGCGACTTTGGGCGGATTAGTCTTTACTGATGGCTTCCCTGTTTAAGGACCCACCTTCCTGTTTAATTAAGAAAATATTTGACGAGTATACGGAATTAAAGCCACCGGCCTCGGGAAACCGGCATTGTTTAAGTCCGCAGTCTGATAATGCGAAGGAGAGCAGCTCTCGCATTTCGTCGAGGCAACGGTCGGCAATTCCGCCGCCCACAAGCCGGATAGGTAAATGCAAGTCCACTTTGCAGACAGTTCGAGAATCCTTGTCTTTCATAGCCCTCTGCGGGTGACAAAGCAGACCTATGGGCATATAGTCAAAGAAAACAAAAAAGGTAATAAAAATGGAATTAAAAAACGTCTCCGCACTTGTTACAGGCGGCGCTTCGGGCTTGGGCCTGGCATGTGTAGAACATCTCGTTTCAGCAGGATCGCAGGTGGTCATCGTCGATCTTCCCTCCTCCAAAGGGGCACAGGTTGCTGATAAGCTCGGCGAGGCTGTCTCTTTCGTTGCTGCGGACGTCACCGAACCTGAACAAATGATGGCCGCAGTGGCCGCCGCGGAAAAAAACGGGCCTTTGCGCGCTGCCGTGCACTGTGCCGGTCACGGCGGCGCCGTCCGACTGGTTGAAAAAGATGGAAGTCCCGGATCGTTGGAGGGATTTAAAAAGGTTATTAACACAAATCTTGTCGGAACCTTCAACGTGCTTCGACTTGTGGCTGCGAGCATGGCAAAAAACGAACCGATAAATGGAGAACGGGGGGCCGCGGTATTAACGGCCTCCGTTGCCGCGTTCGAAGGGCAGATCGGGCAAATCCCGTATGCGTCTTCCAAAGCCGGCGTTGTTGGAATGACAATTGTCGCGGCCAGGGATCTCTCGTCAAAGAACATCCGTGTAAATACAATAGCCCCCGGTATCTTTGATACCCCCTTGCTTGCAAGATTATCCCAGGATATCCGCGACTCTCTTGGCAGGACCGTCCCTAACCCGCCTCGTCTGGGCGACCCTGTGGAATTTGCTAAACTTGCGGCTCACATGTTGGAAAATCCGTACGTCAACGGTGAAACAATCCGGATCGATGGCGCAATTCGGATGACTCCTCGCTGAGATCGTAGTTTTCACCGGAATAATCCGGCTGATATAAACACTATGCCTGCGGGTTCACGATGACTCTTTTACCCCCAAGTTAAAGCGTTCGATTTCTTTAACGCCATGGGGGTGCCGGCATTTTAATTCTTCCTGGGTTTATTTGGCACCTGCGCGCCTTGCATATTCCCAAGCGGATTTTGCCAGCGGTTCTATGCGTCCTGCCGCTATATGAGCTTTTTCGGAGGACGCATTTCCTGCCTTGATCCGTCCCACGATACCTTGGGAGATTCCGGCTAGCCGAAACATGTTGAAGGCGAAATACCAGTTCAGATCAGGAATCTCTGCACGGCCGGCCGCGTTGCAATAAAGTTCTGTCATTTCCTGCATCGTCGGAATGTTGAGCGCATTGAGATCGGCTCCGGCCAGGCCTCCGAACAGCTCATCGTTGCGTATCCATTGCATAAGCATATAGCTCAGGTCCGCCAGAGGATCGCCTGTCGTTGACAACTCCCAGTCAAGCACGGCCTCCACCTTCGGAGCGGTTTTGTGAAACATGATATTATGCAGCTTATAATCACCATGAACAATAGACACCTGTTCCTGGGGCGGAACAGTATCCGGAAGCCACTCAAGCAGCTTTTCCATTTCCGGAATATCCCGATCCTGGGATGCGCGATATTGCCGCTTCCAGAGCCGGACCTGGCGCTCAAAATAATTCCCCGGCTTGCCATAGTCCTCAAGCCCGATGTCGAATGGTGAGAAGCGATGCAATTTTGCCAGTGTTTCGACTTGCGATACGAATATTGCGCGTCGGTTTTCACGGGTGACTTCGGGCAACTGCTGGTTTGTAAATACCCGCCCGTCAATCATGGACATGATATAAAAAGCCGAACCGATGACAGAGCTATCCATACACAGGACATACGGGCGCGGAACCATGAAGTTCTGCTCATGTAATGCAGACATTACCCGGAATTCTCTGTCTACAGCATGGGCTGAGGCCACCAGATTACCCATCGGCTTGCGGCGCAGAACGTAGGATGCGTTTTTTGTTTTGACTCTGAAAGTAGGGTTCGACTGACCGTCCGCGAATTTCGCTATTTCCAGCGGCCCGCAATATCCTTTGATATTGTCGCGCATCCAGTTATCCAAGCGGGCCGCATCTACCCCCTCCCGTATTTCCGACGCGGCTTTATCGTCGCTACGTTCGTCTTCTTCCGTCATATTGTTAATTCCCTTGTTGTCCAAACCATATGAATTTTAATGCGGAATAAGCGCCGACTATTTAGGCGACACTCTGCCTTTTGACCTGGAGCCGGGCGATGCGGCCCCCTGCCCCAGGCTTGAATACCGTCATTTATGATCCGCAGAGCCATATTGGGCATCTCAATCTCGATCATCGAAATTTCCAGTCATGCCGCTTTGCTGCCGATTTTTTAAAGCGGGTTCGACAGGATCTTTTAAAAAAGCGTTTATCCGATCCAACCACTCCAGTTACCGATCGGAAGGACTAAAATCCCTCTTCGAACTTCCATGGAGTATAAATCAATAGGTCAACCAATTTATTTATATCCGATCAGAACCGGTGATGCAATATGACCGGGGCGATTTTATAGCTGCACCGGCTGGAGAGCGGGCACGCTTTCTGTAATATTTATCACTTTATGGGACTGGAACTGTGCCTCAGCGCGATGATTTGAGCATGCCGTTGAATAACACATCGATGTAGGTTTCACACAAGCCGGACATATATTCATCCGCGGACGCGTCAATATTATGCAGGTCGCGAACAACGGCTTCGAAAACAATGCTCAGATAGCGTGGAACGCTGATGATGGCGGTAAGATGCTCAACTGGAAGGTCCCGAAGCTCGCCGGACGCAACAGCTTCGTTAATCGTCCGGTCTATTATCGAAACAGAACGGCGGACATATTGATCCATCAACCACTCAAATCGCTCTCCCCCGACAATTGCTTCATACTGGAATATTCGGCCGTATTCCGGTTCTTTAATCGACGCGTCGAAAAGAAGCCGGATATGGGTTTTTACCCGTTCGACGGGGGGAAGAGACGTTATCGAAGGATCATTTATCGGGAATACCTCCTTGCGCCTTCGCATAATGTAATGAATGGTTTCTTCCCAGAGCAGGGCTTTGGACTTGAAATGGTAATGGATCATTGACTGCCGCACACCAACCGCCTTGGCGATCGCAACAGTGGTAACGCCATCATATCCGTAGCGGGCAAAAAGCTTTGCGGCGACAGCGAGGAGCTGCTCCCGGGAATCCCTGTCTTGGGCCGCCGCCTTGGTAGGACGGCCGGGGCCCCTGTTCTCTTTTCTCTTAATCTGCTTCACCCTCTCGTATTTTTGTGTCCGTACCAACTATACAAAATACGTCTGGACGGACAAGTCCGCCTCAAGCAGAGAGGCAAGTATCACATCCTGTGTTTATCGTAAAACACAAAACGGCAAGTATAATCTGAGGCCATTACAAATGATCAGCTTCCGGCAAGCTTTAATGCGCCA
>SBHH01000187.1 GCA_006226265.1 Alphaproteobacteria bacterium
TGCCTTCAACTGCTCGGCTTCGGCCTCGCTATAGACGACCGGCTTTGCAGGCTGCGGGGCTTCCTGCACGCGGTTTCGTCCGCCGACGGGGCTGAATTCGGTGTCGAAGAGGAATTTAGTGGCCATCATCATCCGCTTTGGCTTTAGTAAACCAGTTCATCATCCCCGCCACCATCGGCGAGCATGATATCTCCATTGTCGGCCAGCTCCTTGGCGACATTCACGATTTCCATCTGCGCTTCGTCGACATCGCGGAGCCGGACCGGGCCCATGGCCTCCATGTCCTCGCGGAGGATCTTGGCAGCGCGTTCCGACATGTTGGTAAAGAACAGGTCACGCAGGCTTTCCGAGGCCCCCTTCAGGCAGACGCCAAGGCGATCCTTGTCAACATTGCGAAGCAGGGTCTGAACCCCTGCCGGATCGAGTTTTAGGAGATCCTCGAAGGTGAACATCAGCGCCTTGATCTTCTCGGCCGAGTCGCGGTTGCGTTCTTCCAGCGCGGAAATGAACCGGCCTTCCGTGTTACGGTCGAAATTGTTGAAAATCTCGGCCATCATTTCATGACTGTCACGCTTGTTGGTTTTTGCCAAATTGCTCATGAACTCGTTGCGGAGCGTGTCCTCGATCTTGTCGAGCACTTCTTTCTGCACCGATTCCATCTGCAGCATCCGGTTGACAACCTCCAGCGAGAAATCTTCTGGAAGGGTCGAGAGAACTTTTGCGGCATGGCCGGAGTTGATCTTGCTCATGACCACAGCGACGGTCTGCGGATATTCGTTTTTCAGGTAATTGGCGAGAACCTGCTCGTTCACATTGGCCAGCTTGTCCCACATGGTGCGGCCGGCGGGACCGCGAATTTCCTCCATGATCGTTTCCACGCGGTCTCCTGAAAGCGCCTTCATCAGAAGCCGTTCCGTCGCTTCGTAACTGCCGACAATATTTCCAGTGGACGAAAGCTTGCCCGCAAATTCAACGAACAGGGATTCCATCACATCTGAGGAGATCGAACCGAGGTTGGACATCGCCTGGGAAATCTCCTTGATTTCCTCTTCATCGAGGCGGGTCCAGAGTTCCTTGGTGTGCTCCTCACCGAGCGCCAGCATCATGACGGCGGCCTTATCGGGTCCGCTCAGATATTTTGTATCCGTAACTACCATGGGTTCTGATTTTCCTTATGAATCGTGGTAGAGCCAGCTACGCAGGATTGAAATGGCTTCATCCGGATGCTTATCAACAATTTCGCTGACCTTGTTCAGCGAGGAGGTCCGGACCTGGCCATCGACCTTGTCGATATCGATCATGTTATCGACCTCATTGAGGGTTTCGGAATCCTCGTTCATCGAGCCGACACCGGAATTTCCAATGGCTGCAACAGCGCCCCCGGCGCCTGCCGGGAGGGCCGCCATGCCGCCACCGGCGCCCGCTCCTGCAAGGGCCGGAACACCGCCCGCGCCTTCGGTTGCGGCCAGAGCCTTGTTCAGAAGCGGCCGGACAACCAGCAGGAGGGCAAGGAGCGAGACGACAACGAGGACGCCCATTTCCCCCATCTTGAACAGGTCCGCCTTGTTCAGGCCCATGAAGATTTCATCGCTGACCGGCGCATCGGTCGAAAGATCGTCGACGATCTTGACGAAGGGCATATTGACGACCTCGACAACGTCGCCGCGCTCTTCATTATAGCCAATTGCGGATTTGACGAGACGGCCAACCTGGTCCAGTTCATCCTGGCTGAGCGCCTTGTAGGTCTGGCTGCCGTCGGCGGCCGCTTCGGACCGGCCGTTGACGAGAACCGCAACGGTCAGGCGGCGGACCGCGCCGCTTTCTTGCACTTCGGTTGTAACGGTCTTGGAGATCTCGTAATTGACAGTTTCCTCGGTCCTGGAGGAGGTATTCTTGGAATTCGTCCCGCTGCCATTGTTGGCGTTGGCGTCCGGCAGGTTGCTGGCGACGGAAACGGCGGTGTCGGGCGGTGTTCCTTCATTGGAAGAGTTGTTCTCCTCGACCGACTGGGAGGAGCGAACCACCTGACTGTCCGGGTCATAGGTCTCGGAATGCACGGTTTTCTGATCGAAATCCATGACGGCGCTGACTTCGGCACGGACGTTGCCCTGACCGAGGGATTTTTCAAGCAATTGTTCGATCTGACCCTTCACATGATTTTCATAGGCAACCCGCTTGACGGCGGTCTGCGATACGGCGCCGGAACCCGGCGTTTCCTTGCCATCGCCGCGGGCCAGCAGATTCCCTTTGTCATCGACAATGGAGATATGCGATGGGGTGAGAGCGGGAACGGCGGCTGCCGTCAGGTGCTGGACAGCCGAAATCTGGTCGGCGGACAGAGCGCCCCGCAGCTTCAGAACGATGGAGGCGCTGGCTTGCCGCTTGTCGCGACTGAAAACCTCGCGCTTTGGCAAGACAAGGTGCACCCGGGCCGCCGCCACATTGTTCAGGGCGCGGATGGTGCGGGCCAACTCGCCTTCGAGGGCGCGGACATAATTGACATTCTGGACGAAGTTGGTGGTGCCGAAGGTGTCGGACTTGTCGAAGATCTCGTAGCCGACAGAGCCGCCGTTCGGCAGACCGGCCTGGGCCATGCTGAGGCGGACACGGGCAACCTGATCCTGCGGGACCATGACGTTCCGGCCGTCATCGGAAATCTGGTAGGGAATATTCTCCGATTCCAGTTTCGAAACGATTGCCGCTGAGTCGCTCGGTTCAAGACCGCCATATAGCAGGGAATAATCGGGTGTGCTGATCCGTGATGCCATCAGCATGATCAGTGCGATCAGACCTACGCTGACGCCGCCAAGGATAAGGACCCTCACAGATCCAAGGCTCTGTAAAAGCTGGCTAAGTCCGTTCACTTCGATCCCCTAAGAATAAAATATGCATAAAATTTTATTTCCACAAAACCGAAGATACCGACAGGAGATAAACAGAAGGTTAACAGGCGGCAATATTTGCCGGGTAACCGGAATTTTTTGCCTAGTTGTCAAAATTTCTGAAAAAGGTGGAAATCCGGGCTCGGCCCGAAAACGAAAAATGCCCGGCGCGGGCCGGGCATGATCGTATACAAAATTGATTTTATAAAATTTGGCAAATCAATCCTGTTTGTACATGCCTTCTTGCGGCCGGTATTCCTGAATACGGGTCGTACGAAGACCGGGCAGACCATGTTTGTCGATTGCCTTCTGCCAGGACAGGAATTCCTCGACGGACAGCGTGTAGCGCTGGCAGGCATCATCAAGGCTGATCAGCCCGCCACGCACAGCGGCAACGACTTCTGCCTTGCGCCGGATGACCCAACGCTTGGTGTCTTTCGGGGGCAGGTCGTGAATGGTCATGGGCTGTCCATCCAAACCGATTATCCGATTTATCTTGCGGTCCATTTGCGACTGCATCTGCACTCTACCTCGTACTGCTTTCTGCTGGGAATGAGATAATAGGCGCTTCGTTTTAACAAACAGCTAATGAGCTTGGTTAATTTTATCTTCATGGCTAAAAAGCTGATTTTCAGCCATGAAGACAGGGGTTTAGCGATTTGGATTACCGCTTCAGACGGAGTAGTTCCTCCAGCATTTCATCCGAAGTGGTAATGATCTTACCGGCGGCGGAGTAGGACCGCTGCGTCACGATCATGCGGGTGAATTCCTCCGCAATATCGACAGTGGAGGATTCAGTGGCTGAGGAAATGATCTTGCCAGCGCCGCCAAGTGTTGCCTCGCGCAGGGTATAGGTCCCGCTGTCCGGGGTTTCGTCATAAGCATTGCCGTCCTGGTTGCGCAGCCCGTTCGCATTGGCGAAGGTTGCAACCGGAATCTTGTAGATTTCCTTCGATGTCCCATTGTCGAACTTGGCGATCACGGTGCCGCTTTCGTCAATGAAGACCGAGTTGAAGGCACCGAACAATGCACCGTTCACGTCCGAGGAGACCAGCTCCGAATTGGAGGCGAACTGGGTGAAGCCGTCGGACTGGCCGTCGGTGCCGAAGTTCAGGGTAATATTCTGCGGCGAGGTGATGCCCATATTGGCCGCCCAGGGAACGGTGATGGTGTTGCTGAGTGTCGAGTTTGCCAAATCGAGCGTGCCGTCGTCATTGAAGGCCGCGATTTGTGAGGCCAGCATATCCTCGGTGCCGTCGCCGTTGATATCGGCGGTGGCTTCAACGGTCCATTCGTTCGGCGTCGCGCCGGATCCGGTCCTGAGGAAATTGAAGGTAATGCTGTGGGCGGAACCCATGCTGTCATAGATCTGGAACGATCGCGTGAAATGCGGCGTAACCGCGCCGGATGTCATGTCACCCGCCGTGTAGCCAGCACCGTAGGATGCCTGATCGGAGGACAGGTTGGCCTTAAGATTAATCGTCGAAGTGGCCTCGGCGTTGCCGGTAAGGCCTGTGATATTGACCGGCTTTAGGGCCGCAAGGTCCGACTGGTTAGCGGGAATATTACCGTTCGGGTCGATTTCCCAGCCCTGCAGGTAATAGCCCTGCGCGTTGCGGAGAAGACCGGTCGAATCCGGTTCGAACGTGCCTGCGCGGGTATAGAGATAGTTGCCGCCGGATACGCCGGGGTTGGGGCTCGTATTCACTACGAAAAAGCCGTTTCCGGCAACCGCCATATGGGTTGTGGCATCGGACGCAGTGATCAGACCCTGCTGATCGACCTGTGCGCGCGGGTGAACCAGCACGCCGCCAGCGGAATAGCTGGTGTCGGTCGCGCTTTCGGTCACCAGGGTCGAAAAGATCGAATGGGTGCCCTTGTAGCCAACCGTATTGGTGTTCGAAATATTGTCGGCAATTGCGGCCATCGCAGTGGATTGCGCGGCGAGGCCGGAAACGCCGGAAAACATTGCTGCTGTCAAACTCATCTTTTTTCTCCTGTCAAAATGCCCGCCGCGTCTGGCATGGCAAATGGGGTTGTCCGCTTAACTTCAGGCGGAAGTGTCGCTGTCCGCGGTTCGTACCGAGGTGATATGCTGAAGGCCGAGGGAGACGCCGTTCACTTTCAGAACCGGAACGCCATCTTCGGATTCAACGCTTGTCGCAATTCCTTCAAATTTGTTGGTGACGGAGACATCGTTACCGCCCGCGGTCGTCGCTGTGACGACCAGATAGTAGGCACCGTCCGGGGCCGTCGTACCGTTTGTCTTCTTGCCATCCCAGGTGAAAGTCTGTTCACCGGCGGAGGCACCGTCTTCATTGGTCTCCGTATAGACCTTGTTGCCATCCTTGTCGTAAATATCATAGGTCGCCGAGGCGGCATTCGCGCCAAGATCGATATCCCATGAGGCATTCCCGTCTTTAAGCCCGGCGATATTGAGATCGCTGCCAACCTTCTTGCCGAGATAGTCGATCATGGTCGCGGCCTGGCTGTTCTGCTGGGCAACCTGCTGCAGCTGAATCAGAGATTCCAGGTTCTGGTTGGTCGCGATCGACTGCTCGACATTGGTGAAGTTGACGAGCTGGTTGGTGAACTCGGTCGAATCCGTCGGGTTGAGCGGATCCTGATTCGTCAGCTGCGTCGTCAGCAACGTCAGGAAGTCGTCGAAATTGCTGGCGAGGTTCGTCTGGGCCACGTTGGCCTTGGTTGACCCCGCCTGCGCATTTGCGCCTGTCTGTGTTACATCCATTTTCCTGTTCCTACATCTACTGAATAGTCAATGTCCGGGTTTCGTCAGACCTGGATATCGAGGTTGCCGTTCCCGCCGACAGAACCGGAAACCGCGGCCTGTGTCATTTGCGGAAGCGCGTCTTCTGTAATTGCGGCCTGTTCCGGCAGGCCATTTCCACCGTGCCCATCATTGAACCCCGCGAACTGCTGCCCCGGGTTGTCCTGGCGCAGACTGAAGTTCAGGCTGTTTTGTCCGGTCTGGAACCCGGCATCCTGAAGCGAGCGTTCAAGGCTGTGAACATCGCGCTGCAGCATGTCGAGGGTGTGCGGCTTGTCGACAGCAACGGTTGCAATGACCCGACCGTCATGGCCGACTTCCAGCTTGACTTCGACACGGCCAAGCTCGGAGGGATGCAGGTTGATCTTGATATGATCCTGCCCTTCCTTGAAGGCTGTATTGAAATGCGATGCAAGCTGCGCTGCCGCCGGTGTGTTTCCCGATGCGCGGGCCGCGTTGTTTGCCTGGGCGGCGGAATTCGCGGCCGTTGCATCAACGCCCTGAACCGCCGCCTGATGAGTGGGCAGGGCCTGCGTAGTGGTTTCCGCGCCGGCGGCATGAACCGCGGCGGCGAAGGCGGGGGGCTGTTGCTGGGTATTGCTGTCTGCGCCGGTGAGGGCGGCGTTAGCAAATCCGGCGGCTTTGTTCTGGTCTCCGCCGCCTGCAAGACTGGCCGATACGAGATTCGTGCTGCTGGCAAGTGCCGTTTGGAAGCTGGACTTGCCTTTCTGCGATACCAAATGGATCGAGCCCTTACCGTCGCGCAGCATCTCGGCGATCTTGGAGGATAGTTCGTCCTTCTCCGCGATTTTTGCATTGGCATCGGCTCGGATCTTGTCAAGTGCGCCGCCGTCTGCCTGTTTCGCGGCCGATTTGACTGCGTCGGCGGTCTGCGGGACCACCGCTGCGGCGTCCGCCATCTTGGCGGAAGCATTCGCGGGCACCGTTACCTTGGCGGCGTCGGTGGCATTGGCCTGTTTTACTTCAGCCGGCTTGTCTGCGGCCTTCGCGGCAGCGGCAGCTTCGGCAGGGGTTGCCGTGGCACTCGTGTCCGCCGTTTGCGGCAGAGCGAATTTACCCGTCTCCTTCGTGGCAGCCTTGTCGGCCTTGGCCTCCTCCTGCGCGCCTGTTTTGTCGATATTGCCCGCAAGGGCGGCTTTGGCCTTATCGGCGGCCTGGCTGTCTGCATTAAGCGCAGCGGCTTTCTCCGGGCCTACAGGCGTGGTTTCGGCCTTGCCCTTTGCCGTTGCCGCAACTTCGGCGGCGGCAACCGCTTCACCGGTTTCGGCAGCGTCTTTCTTCTTGCTCTTTTCCTTGGGCACAGAGGCGACGGCTTCTTCACCGCTGGCGGTTTTGTCCTTCGCGGTGCCATCGGTTTCGGTCTTCGCAGGCGTCTTCGCCTCGGTTTGGTCCGTGTGGGCGCTGTCTTTCGCCTCCGCTTTCGGGGCGGTGCGGGATTTGTCCTTGCTGATATCGGCGCTCTGTTCGCGCGCTTCCGCGCTGTCGCTCAGGTAAGTTGCGAAATCATCGCCCTTGTTCTCATTGCGCTCAGAGCCGCGCGGTGAGGGGGCGGTTGTCGTGCCGATTATCTGTCCAACATCCATCATTCTGCTCAACTTCATTTTCATGGGTTGCCGCCGGAGCGGATTTTCTCGCCTCCATTCAAGCAAGCATCGGGCCAGTTTTTTAAAATTTTTAAATTCCTTGAAAAACAAGGCTTTGGCGGGCAAACGGTGGACTGGCGTCCGGCTCGACGCGGCGGCAAAATTCGCCGCTGCGGCAATTCCTGCCAAAGGGGGAGACGAATTTGCCGATGCCGTTTACCGCC
>SBHH01000221.1 GCA_006226265.1 Alphaproteobacteria bacterium
GGGAGGATGCAGGTGCTGCTGGATGTCATTGCAAATAAACTGAGTGTTGAGCCGGTTACCGTAAATATCGGGGCTGTGGTTTCCGGTGTGGATCTGCGGGAAGACTTGGCGCCGGAAGTGGTCACGCAAATCTCGGACGCGCTTGTCCAGTACAAGGTGCTGTTTTTTCGTGACCAGAATATCACGCGCAGTCAGCATATCGCCTTCGCGCGGCGGTTTGGGGAACTGGAAATCCATCCCTTGACCGAGCATAAGGACGGCTTCAAGACCCAGGATATCGATCCGGAAATCATGGTGGTGGAAAGCACGGCGGACAAGCCCGTAACCGCAGATACATGGCACAGCGATGTGACCTGGCGGGCCACTCCGTCACTCGGCTCGATCCTGCGCTGTCTCGTTTCCCCGAAATGTGGGGGCGATACACTCTGGGCCGATATGGAGGCGGCCTATGAAGGCCTCGACAAGGCAACGAAGCAGCAACTGGAAGGCATGAAAGCGGCTCATGACTGGGAACCTTTCCGGCAATCCATGCGCGGCAAGCCGGGGGCCGACAAGGTCATTGAGGAACTTGTCGCCAAATATCCACCGGCGGAGCATCCGATCGTGCGGACTCATCCGGTTTCGGGGCGCAAGGCGCTTTATGTGAATGCTGCCTTTACTACTCATATTCCGGGGCTGGACAAAGACGAGAGTAAACGTCTCTTGCGGCGACTGTATCGGACTGCGTCCAAGCCCGATTACCAGGTACGCTTTCGCTGGGAACCGAACTCAATTGCCTTTTGGGACAACCGCAGCACCCAACATTACGCCGTTGCCGACTTCTTCCCCGAGCATCGTCTGATGGAGCGTGTCACGGTTGCAGGGGATCGGCCCTTTTGATACAAGTATGAGGGCTGATCGATTGCGGCCTGGCGGTCCTCCCGCCTCCTATGTTCGGCGGTTGAAGCAGCCAATCAGTGCTTGAATTTCATTGCTGCCCGGTTGCGGCGATGACCGGAGGTAATCTGCCCCACCCAGCGAATGAAGTCCCGGCTGTAATAAGAAATGGCCTGGGGCAGCATGTTGCTGTGGGTTTCCGGCGGTGTCAAAAGAGCCGGGTGAAGAGGCTGGGGCTTGTGCCAAACAGAGTTTGCAAGACAATGTTCCAGCCTGTTCAGTACGGCAGGCGGAGCCGTTTCCTCCGGTGTCAATAACAGGCCAAAGGTGCGAAGGCCTGTCCCAAGTCCGGCGCGGGACGACCAAACAGCAAGCGGAACGGCGATTGCCATGCCGAGGGTCACTGGCAGCAGCCAGAAAAAGAGCTGCGGTACCCAGATCCAGGTGATGGTGGCCCAGGCGACACCTGCAACTGTAGGGCCCCAAAGGCTGCTGATTGCAGTCGTATAGGGTAGATACATGCTTTCCCGATTCTGCGCATCCCAGGATACGATGCGGCCGGTCAGTGTGGTTAGCACGAAATAGGCGTGCAGACACATCATTACGGGCGCCAGAAAGATCGAGAACAGAGTTTCCAGAATCGCGCTGATCACAAGTCGAGCGCCGCCACCGAACTGCCGACGGTCCTCAATATTGAACAGGGTCACGATAACCCCCGCCACTTTGGGACCCATCAGCATGATGACGGTCAGGGTGAAGAGAGAAATGATCTTGCCATATTCCACCACCTGCCAGTCGGGAAACAGTTGCCGTCCGTTGCTGAAGAAGTTATGCGGGATGACGGCGCGCATTACACCGTCGATAGTGGTCAGAACCAGCAGCGCAAGCCACAGGAGCGACGATACATAGGCCAGTGCGCCAAGTGTAAAATGCAGGCGGCTTATGCCATGGAGACCACGAACGCCGAGCAGTTTGAGATGCTGCAGGTTTCCTTGCGCCCAGCGCTTGTCGCGCTTGGCATACTCCAGAAGATTTCCCGGCACTTCTTCATAGGAGCCGCCGAGATCAGGCATCAGATAGACATGCCATTTTCCCCGTCGCACGAGTGCCGCTTCTACAAAGTCATGGGATAGAATTTCACCGCCGAGCGGGGCCTTCCCGGGGAGCGTAGGCAGGCCGCAATGTTTGATGAATGCCTGCAGGCGGATGATGGCGTTGTGACCCCAGTAGTTGCACTCACCCATTTGCCAGAAGCAAAGTCCGGTTGCCAGCATCGGGCTGTAGAGCCGCGAGGCAAACTGCACATAGCGACCGAAGAACGTCGTCTGACGAACAGGCATGGGAACGGTCTGGATAATCCCGGCATCCGGATTGGCTTCCATTGCGTGGGCGAGAGTGAGGATCGTCTCTCCGTCCATCACGCTGTCGGCGTCGAGAATGATCATATGGTCGTAGGCACAGCCCCAACGTCGGCAGAAATCGGCAATATTACCCGCTTTCTTGCCGCTGTTGTCATTGCGGCGACGATAGAAGATCTCGCCTTCCGCGCCAAGGCGCGCAACCAAACGGCTCCAGCCTGCTTTCTCGGCCATGGCGATATCCTCATGTCGAGTATCGCTTAGCAGGAAAAAATGGAAGGAGGCACCCTCTCCTGTTTCGTCAAGCGAACGATAGGTGGCCTCAAGCCCTGCCAGAACACGTTCCGGGTCCTCGTTATAAACCGGCATCACGATGGCGGTTCGTGAGGTGAGGGGCCGCTTGTTAACGTCTTTTGCCTTGATCCGGCGACGGAGCGAATAGGGGTCGAGCCCCAAAGCATGGCAGACGAAACCCGCAACCGCAGACCAGAAGGAAATGACCAGCCAGGAAAAGGTGATGGTGAAAAGAACCAAAATCATCAATTCTATTACGGTCATACCGTTTGCCGCCAGAATTTCGAACATCATCCGGCAGGACAGGCTCGCTGTCATGAGAACCAGTGCGAAGAACAGGATGCGCCGTTGCAGTCCGAACGGCATGGAAACCTGGCCGTTTCGGCGATCCAATCCTGTCGTGTCCTTTGGTGCTTTTATTTTATTCGGCATCGATTGGTTCATAGAGATAGCTCCAGGTTTCTGTCAGCCTCTTTCCTCTCAATGTAAGAAAAACGCGCATATCGGCCAAAAGTTCCTTTGCGCCCTGCAGTCGGAAGGACAGGCGCCAGATATCTGTGCCAGGCAGTTTGTGCAGGACGAGATCGTCGATTTTGCCGTTTGTCGTTTCATATTCCGGCTTGACGGGTTGTTCAGGGTTCAGGCTGGCGAGGTCGCCGCCCTGGAAATCGATCATAAACCGGCGGACGCTTTTGGGCGCTGGCGGTTTGGTGCCAGGTACGCCGCCCCATCCCGTGCGGGTGCGCAGGACATGGGCAAGATGATTAGTCTCTTCCACCCTGTCGAGGCTGGTCATCCTGTAAGAAAGTCGAGTGGCCTGGTCAGCACTTAACGGGCTATCGAAAACCCAGAAGGCAACAATATTGTCGTTCACCTCTTCGTTCGACGGTATTTCAACCAGATGCACGCTGCCTTTGCCCCAGCCCTTACCCGTCGGTTCAATCCAAAGACTTGGCCGCCGGTGATAGTGGGTCTCGAAATCCAAATAATTGTTGTAATTCCGGTCCCGCTGCAGGAGGCCAAAACCTCTCGGGTTGTTATCCATAAAAGCGGAAACGCTCAGCTTTTTCGGATTGGTCAGTGGGCGCCAGATCCACTCGTCGCTGCCGGTATACATAAGCAGACCATCCGAATCATGTACTTCGGGGCGGAAATCATCGAAGCGCCGTGTACTGTTTTCCCCATAGAGGAACATGCTGGTCAGCGGGGCAATACCGATCTGATGGCCCTCATCTCTCTGGAACAACGCTGTATCGACATCCACTACCGTGCGTGTGCCGGGCGTAATGATGAAGCGGTAGGCGCCAGTTACGGACGGACTGTCAAGCAAGGCGAACAGCGTCATGCTCGTGGCGTCTCTGGCGGGTTTAACCAGCCAGAATTCGCGAAAGGCCGGAAACTCCTCTCCCTTTGGAAGGGCCGTGTCAACGGCCAGGCCGCGCGCAGACAGGCCGTAATACTGGTTCCGGGCCAGAAGGCGGAAATAGGACGCGCCAAGAAAGACCGCCAGCTCATCCTTGTAACCGGGGCTGTTGAGCGGGTATTGGATGCGGAACCCGGCATATCCGAGATCGTCCGGCACCTTGTCTTCAACACCTTCGCCATCATAGCGGAAGGATGACTTTCTAAACGGAATCGGCGCAACCTTGCCGTCCTCCAACGTATTGATGATGACCGGCGATTTATACAAAAAGCCCGGATGGAAGAACTGCACTTCGAACAGCGCCTGATCATGCCAGAGTGCTGCTTCCTTGCGGAACCGGATTTTCTGGAAGTCTTCATAGGTCAGGTTGCCGAGTTTGTCGCTCGGGATCTCGGGCGGGGCAGTATAGGGCTTGCCCGCGAGAGCACGAGCCTTCTCCGCCACCGTCTCATACAGCATCTCCGGCGTCACGGCCTCTGCCTTGACCGGCTGTTCCTGCTTGGGGGCTGCAGCGCTCTCGCCCGCCCATGCCTGCGCGGGAGCAAATACCAGAAGACCGAGAAGGGCGATGCCACCGACCATCACGATTGAACTACCTTTATTTCTCATAAGCTCTTTTCGCCAGTAAACGTCAAAACAGAATTGATACGTGCTTTCCATAGGATCGCTAAATGCACTCAACTTGACTTCTGTCCCATATGTTTCGGGGCACAGGAAAAACAGTTTTAATCAAGAATGTGAATGAACTAAGGATCGATTGTGGCAGAAATCGTCATCCGCCAACTTGAGCATAAATAGCATGAAAATTGCGGCAGAATTTGGGCGTGCTTCGTAGCCAGGTATCCTGAAAAAGTAAAATAATTCCTGAACTTACATCGGGATTCTACAAGAGAGGTGCCATGTTTTCGGTTTTAAAGGCGCTGCCGCGAACTTGTCGCTTTATAATAGCGATATTGAAGGTAACAGGACTATAGATCGCTCTTGTCGGCATCTCCATGCGGGGGCATGCGGTTAAAGGTGAGGGCGGTAACGATATCGATCACAAGGGCAAGAACCATGGCACCGCTGCCGATCAGGAATAGCAGTTCGTAGTTTTCGCCGCTTTCGGAGAAGATATAGGAAAAGCCGTAGGCCGAGGCGGCTTGGGCCAAAGCAAAGCTGGCCGTCGCGAGGCTCCAGGCCGATTTCTGCCGCGCCGGGTGATGCGGTAGCAATTCGGTAATGCGTCCAAGGACTAGCGAAACTGTTCCCGAAACGAATGCCCCGACGACAATGCTTGAGATGGCGAGTGCCGCCGCTCCAAGGCCGAAGGCAGGAAGGGCAACGGCCATAGCCTCCAGAAAAAAGGCGATCCGAAGCGCCTTGCCAAAACCTACCCGGTCGGCGAGGTAACCTGAAAAGACCGGGCCAACTGTCGCGCCAAGGCCAAACAGGACCCAATAGATTGCACCGGTCTCCACTCCCATGCCCATACCGCGAGCAACGAAAGCGACCAGAAAAATCATATGCGGAACCCAGCCTGCGGCATTCAGGGCATATTCCGCGTATAGCGCCCGCAGCATTCCGGCTTTCGGGACGCGGATATGGCTTGCGGGCAATGGAAGGGTAATTTTATCCCTTGGCCAACCGGTCCAGCCGGCAAGGGTTAGCAGTAGGGACGCAAGGCCAAGACCGACCCATGTTTCCTGTAATCCAATTTTGAGGAGAAGCGGAACCAGGACGCCGGAGACAACCACGCCTGTGCCCGCGCCGATAAAAATGATTCCACCTGCAACGCCGCGCCGTTCGATCGGGATATGCGGCAGGATCGTCGGCGCTGCAAGCACCATCAGCGCACCGCCTGCTGCGCCGGCCGTGAAGCGCCAGAAGAAGAACCAGAGAAAATCGAGCGGAAAGGCACAGGCAAAGAAAGCGGCGGAAGCCGCCAGCATCATCAACCGCAATGTCCAGGTCGTTGAGAGATGCGCTGCGATTTTCCGTCCGAACAAAGCTCCGGTCAAATAGCCTGCGAGATTTGCTGCGCCAAGATAGGCTGCAAGGGAGGCATCGAACCAGTGAGCTTCGATAATGGCGGGAATAAGTGGCGTATAAGCAAGGCGGGCAAGCCCGATTCCGATCAGGCAGGTGCAAAAAGCGGAGAAAATTCCCCGCCAGGGCGTTGAGATCGGAGAGGCGGTATCTTTCTGGCCGGGCTTAAGGGCGGTGGGCATTCTGCTTTCCTTGTACGAGATGGAAAAGAAGATATGCCTGTCTTTTAATCATGAAAATCGATTTATTGTGATAAGATATATCACAAATAAAGATATAATCTTCTGCCCAGCCTCACATGGAGGTGGCCGCAAGCGGCTTTTTTGCTTTCGAACCTGCGTTGTCATATGTCATTTCAAGAAAGGCGGCAAGAGCGCTGGAAATATAGACATCTGAGCGCTGGATAAAGAGCGTATCGACCATCGCTTCCTCCTTCGGGAGAGGGTGAAGCGCAATTTGTCCTTTCCGCGCCGGACCTTTCACAAGGCTCTTCGGCAGGAGGGAAACCCCGACCCCGGCGGAAACGCAGCTTAAAATCGCGTCAAGGGAGCCGAACACCAGCGGTTTTGCCGTTGCGATCCCGTTCCGGGCAAGGACAGCCTCCAGTTTCTGGCGATAGGAACAGCCGAGCTGAAATACGATTGTCTTCAGATCTGGAAGGCCGGCAAGGTCGCTTGGCGCCGCGATATCCGTTGAGGTGATCAAGGCCATTTCTTCGCGAAATATGACTTTCCCGGTAATATCAGGATGATTGATGGGGCCGGCAACAAAGGCCCCTTCAACCTTGTAATTGAGAACATCCTCAAGGAGTTTTTGCGTCGTGCCAGTGTTCAGCACAAACCGGACTTTTGGATAACGCTTGGTATAACGGCCAAGCAGAGGTGACAGGCGGAGCGCTGTGGTTGTTTCAAGGCTCCCGAGCCGAAGCGTGCCTGCAGGCGTCCCGTCGTCGCGGGCTGTGGCCTTGATATCGGCGAGCAGTTTCGACAGCTGCCCGACAAGGGGCAGGATGCGCTGGCCTGCGGCGGTGATCGAAACGCCGCGCGCATGCCGATGGAAAAGCGAGATGCCCAGTTCCTCCTCCAGTGTCCGGATACGCGCTGTGACATTGGACTGTACTGTGTTGAGTTCCCGCGCCGCCTGGTTCATGCTGCCCTGCCGAGATACGGCTTCGAACATTTTGAGATCGGAGATATTCATCGAAATACCTATCGCTTCTGAATAAGATTCGATACTAGTATCATCTTGGAGAAAGATATTCATCCGGAGTGTCGTCGTTGGCATCCGCATTGAACCGATTATTATAACCTGTCGAGATGTTGACAGGCCGTTCTATAAAAGCAGGAAAGCAAAGAGTAATGAGAGTAGCGATTTTGCAGTCCAATTATATCCCCTGGAAAGGATATTTCGACATTATCGCCTCTGTGGACCGTTTCATTCTTTATGATGATATGCAGTTTAC
>SBHH01000212.1 GCA_006226265.1 Alphaproteobacteria bacterium
CGCTCCAGCGCGGCGGGACTTCGCTCCGGCTTCTGTGTGGGGGAGGAGGCGCTGATCAAGGCGTTCCTCGATCTTCGAAGCTATGCGGGTGCGGCCTCTCCCTTGCCGGTCTGCGCGGCGGCGACCGCGCTCTGGAATGACGATGCGCATGTCGAGGAAAACCGCGCGCTGTACCGCCGCAAGTTCGATATCGCGGAGGAAATCTTTGGAACCCGGCTTGGTTTCTACCGCCCACCTGGGGGCTTTTTCCTCTGGCTTGATGTCGGCGACGGGGTCGAGGTGGCGCGGAAACTCTGGACAGAGGCCGCGATCCGTGTGCTGCCTGGTGAATATTTGAGCGTTGCCGACGAGACAGGCTATAATCCGGGCAAGCGCTATATCCGCGTCGCGCTGGTCGGCGAGGAGGCGGATGCCAAAGAAGCTTTAACTCGGATGGCCGATAGCTTATAGAATAGGGATATGATGTTCAGGAGTCGCAGTTCAAAACAGATTTCCCTTTTGCCGGACGGCAGCGTTGATTTCCTCCAGCGGCGGCTGGTTGAGTTGGGCGGCTTTGTGCTTCTTGTGCTGGCGCTTGTCTGCACGCTGTCGCTGGTCACCTATTCGCCGGACGATCCGAATTTCAATCATGCCACGGGCCAGCCCGCCAGCAATATCCTTGGCCTGTTCGGATCGCATCTTTCCGATCTTCTGCTTCAGACCATCGGCTTCGGTTCCGTCGCGCTAATTCTTGGCCTGCTGGCCTGGGCCTGGCGGATCATGTCGCACCGGGGGTTGCGCTGGGGGTGGGGTCATCTGGCTATGCTGCCGTTCGGCATCTGCTTTGTCTCCGCCACCCTGATGTCGCTGCCGGTTCCGGACGACTGGCCGCTCAAATCCGGCTATGGCGGGATTGTCGGCGAGATCATCTACAATACCATCATTGCCGTGGGTCAGAAAATCGGCGTGACCATCCATCCGGCCATTTTGGGACCGGTCCTCCTTGTCATTGCTATTGCCCTTCTGCTTGTCTCCTTCGGGATGTCGCGCGCCGAATGGGCGGCGGTCGGCCGGAGTTTTCGTGCCGTGGTGCAGACGCTGTTCCTTGCACCGGGCTATCTTCGGGGTCTTCGCCGGCGCAATGATGATGCGGAAGAAGAAGACGATCTCGACATCGCGGATACCGATGAGAACGCGCCGCCCCGCCGGAAGGTCCGCCCGAAGAAAGAGAAAAAGCCGAAGAAGCCCGTCTTCAAGAAGGCGGTCGAACCGCAGATCGAAAAACGGAGCGCGCCAACCATCACCGGAAAGCGCGTTGCGGCGGAAAAACAGCCCGCGCTTGACCTCGGCCCCGAGGGGGAATATCAGCTTCCGCCGCTCGATCTCCTCTCGCCGCCCGACAAGAAGCTCGTCTCCAAGCCGGTGAGCGAGGAGGCTTTGTCGAAAAATGCGCGGCTCCTCGAATCCGTGCTCGACGATTACGGCATCAAGGGCGATATCAGCCGCGTCCGTCCGGGCCCGGTCGTCACGCTTTACGAGCTGGAACCGGCCCCCGGCCTTAAAAGTTCCCGCGTGATCGGTCTTGCCGATGATATCGCCCGCTCCATGAGTGCGATATCAACGCGTATCGCCGTCATTCCGGGACGGAATGCGATCGGGATCGAACTCCCGAACCAGCGGCGCGAGACGGTCTATTTGCGCGAACTTCTCTCCGCCGCCGCTTATGAGAGCACCAGCTCCAAACTCACCCTTGCGCTCGGCAAGGATATCGGTGGCGATCTGGTGGTGGCCGATCTCGCGCGCATGCCGCATCTGCTGATTGCCGGTACTACGGGTTCGGGTAAGTCAGTCGCGGTCAATACCATGATCCTGTCGCTCCTCTATCGCCTGTCGCCGGAGGAATGCCGCTTCATCATGATCGATCCGAAAATGCTGGAACTTTCCGTCTATGACGGGATTCCGCATCTTCTCGCCCCCGTGGTGACCGAGCCTGGCAAGGCCGTGGTTGCGCTCAAATGGGCGGTGAAGGAGATGGAGGATCGCTACCGCAAGATGGCGGAGCTCGGCGTTCGCAATATTGACGGCTATAACCAGCGCATCCGCGATGCCGCGAAGAAGGGCGAGGTTTTGAAACGCACCGTCCAGACCGGCTTTGATGCGGCAAGCGGGGAGCCAGTGTTCGAGGAACGTCCGCTCGATACCGATCCCCTGCCGATGATCGTTATCATCGTCGATGAAATGGCGGACCTGATGATGGTTGCGGGCAAGGATATCGAGGTGGCCGTGCAGCGCCTCGCCCAGATGGCCCGTGCCGCGGGCCTCCATGTCATCATGGCGACGCAGCGTCCCTCCGTCGATGTCATCACCGGCACCATCAAGGCGAACTTCCCGACCCGGATCAGTTTCCAGGTGACCTCCAAGATCGACAGCCGCACCGTCCTTGGCGAACAGGGCGCGGAACAGCTCCTTGGTCAGGGCGACATGCTCTATATGCCGGGCGCGGGTCGGGTGCAGCGTGTGCATGGCCCCTTCGTCTCGGATGAAGAGGTCGAACAGGTGGTCAGTTTCCTGAAATCCCAGGGCGCGCCGGACTATAAGGAAGAGGTGACCGAGGAATCACAGGGCGATTTCGACGACATGATGGGCGGCGGCAGTGGCGGCGGCAGTGGCGATGAGCTTTATGACCGCGCGGTCGCGCTCGTCTGCCGGGAACGCAAAGCCTCCACCAGCTTCGTGCAGCGGCATTTGCAGATCGGCTATAACCGGGCCGCGCGCATCATCGACCAGATGGAGAAGGAAGGCGTGATCAGCTCCGCCAACCATGTCGGCAAGCGCGAGGTGCTGGCCCGCGATATTGACGATCGCGAGCATTGATTTTGTAACGCCCGCCTCCTTTTTGCCTATTTAAGCTGGCAATTAAGACCGGGGCTGCCTATGTCCCGGAATAAGGATATATGATGGACCGGTGGGCGCCACGCGTTGACATACATCGGCGAAAGAGGTGGAATGCGTATTTTGCGGATGATTTCCGGGGCGGCCCTCGCCCTCCTGCTGCTGACGGAGGCGACCGCCCTGAACGCTTCGGCGGCGGCGCCAACGGCACCTAAGCTGAGCGCCGAGGACAAGGCCCAGATTTCGCGGATCGAAAAATATCTCGATACGATCCGGTCCCTGCGCGCCGATTTCCTGCAGATCGACAGTGCGGGCGGCATTGCCAAGGGCAAGGTCTATCTGAAGAAGCCGGGCCGGATGCGTTTTGAATATGCGCCGCCTGCGAAACTTCTCGTAGTGGCGGACGGGGTCTGGCTTGTCTTTCGCGATAACGAATTGAAGGAAACGACGCGCCTGCCGCTCTATTCGACGCCGGTCAGCGTCCTTCTCGAAGACAAGACGGATTTCAGCGAGGACGTGAGGGTCACCAAGGTGGAGCACGAGGCCAACGTCCTCCGTCTCACCGTGATTGATCCCGACAATCCGGATGAGGGGAATATCGTGCTCATTTTCTCCGACAAGCCGCTGCAGCTTCGCCAGTGGCTGGTGACCGACGCGCAAGGCAATGTCACCAGCATTAGCCTTGGTAATGTCGAGACGAACCTGAAATTGAAGCCCGAGCTGTTCACCTTCTTCGACAGCGATTACGAATAGGGGGCGTTCATGGCCCTTGAGATTTTGAAAATCGCCGCCTTTTCCTATCAGGGTGTGGGCGGCAATCCGGCCGGGGTGGTTTTTGCCGATGAGATGCCGCCGGATGCCGAAATGCTGGCCATTGCCGCCGATCTCGGTTTTTCCGAAACCGCCTTTCTGGTGCCGGAAAAGGATATCTGGCGTATTCGCTATTTCGCCCCGGCGCAGGAGGTTGAGTTCTGTGGCCATGCGACGATTGCAAGCGGGGCGGCTCTGGGCGGGAAATTCGGCGGCGGCACGTATCGCCTGCGCCTTAATGCGGCCGAGATTACCGTCGATGTGCATGAACCGAAGCCGGGTGGGCCTTTCGCGGTGACACTCACCTCTCCGCCCGCGACGGCGGCGCCCGCCGATCCGGAAGTAAAAGTCGCGGCGCTCGCTCTCTTCGGGTTGGAGGAGGGCGATCTTGACCCGCATCTTCCTGTCTATACCGCCTTTGCGGGGGCGCTTCATCTTGTGATCGGCCTGAAATCGCGGGAAAAGCTTGCCGCTATGGATTATGATTTCGAGGCTGGCAAGGTCTTCATGAGCAGTCAGGGCTTTACCACAATTGCCCTTATCCGGTCGGAAAGCGAACGACGCTTTCATGCGCGAAACGCCTTTGCTATCGGCGGCGTGTTCGAAGATCCGGCAACCGGGGCCGCGGCGGCGGCTTTCGGCGGATATCTCCGCGAAATCGGCTGGTTTCCGGGGGGTGAGTTTGAAATATATCAGGGCAAGGATATGGGCGTGCCCTCCCGCCTTCTCGTCTCCGTGCCGGAGGCGAAAGACAAGGGCATCCGCGTTTCCGGCGCGACCCGCGAGATGCAGGAAAATTAACGCGTAAGACTTGCCCAAGGCCCCAATTCCCCGCATAAAGGAGCAGATGCTTTTGATCCAGGATCTTTCCATGCAGGATGACGACGAGTTTGAGGAGGAAATGCCGGATGTCGAGGATTATCCGACATTGGTTTCGGTTGTTCGTTTTAATCGCTTCCTCAATTCCGTTCCCTGGTTTTCGGAAGTCGGCGAGCCGCTGACACGCGAGGAGCATAAAATCGCCCGCGATTATATGGACGCGCTCGGCTTTCCCGATGCTTTCGTCGGCGAGATCGAGGACTGGGACGATGCCGCCTATGCCGCCGCGACGCCCGATTTCAATAGTGATTGGTGGGAAGCGGAGGAACAGCTTCGCGCAGGCCTCGTCGCCGATGCGCTTGCGCTCATCAGCGAGGAGGATCTGACCCTCGCGCTCACCCATGTCTCTGCCACCGCATCGGAGCTGATCAACGCGGCGCTTGATGAAATTGCCGAGGAGGTTGGTCTCGCGGACGAGGAGTTTTTGCGCGCCATTGCGGGCGCCGCCGTGCAGGCCTGCCATCAGGCAGCCCTCGTCCTTGCGGCAGGCGCTGAGGATGACCACCCCTTCGCCCTTAAATACCAGCTGTTCGAACGCGGCCATTGGCCCATCGCCATCACCGGTCGCAGCTTCAATATTTTCTGACCCGCCTTTTAAGAAAGCCGATAGCAAGCATGAGTAATTTGCGCCTCGTCACCTGGAACGTCAATTCAGTCCGCGCCCGTCTCGGTCATGTCGAACAGTTCGTAAAAGAGGCCAGTCCGGATATCCTCTGCCTGCAGGAAACCAAGGTGATGGACAATGAATTCCCCTTGAAGGCGTTCGAAAAGATGGGTTTTGCGCATCATGTGATCGCCGGGCAGAAAAGTTATAACGGCGTCGCGATTTTTTCGAAACGGCCGTTTACGCAAGGCGAGGCACCGCTCTGGTGCGGCAAGGATGACAAGCGGCATCTGGCCATCACCCTCGAAAACGGGGTCGAGATCAATAACTTCTATGTTCCGGCGGGCGGCGATGTGCCGGACGTCGCGGTGAATGATAAATTCGCCCACAAGCTTGATTTCATGACGGAAATGACCGACTGGTTCGCGAAAAGAAAGCATAAGGACAATCGTTTGATCCTGGTTGGCGACCTTAATGTTGCGCCGTTCGAAAGCGATGTCTGGAACCACAAGCAGCTTTTGAAGGTTGTCAGCCATACCCCGATCGAGGTCGAGCATATGGATCGTATCTATGCCTCCCACGACTGGGTGGATGTGATGCGCCATTTCACGCCGGAGCCGGAACCGCTCTTTTCCTGGTGGAGCTATCGTTCCCCCAACTGGGAAGTGGCCGACAAGGGCCGGCGGCTCGATCATGTCTGGGTGACCCCGGCGTTGAAGCCGCATCTTTCGGCGATGTCGATCCATAAGGGGCCGCGCGGCTGGGAAAAACCTTCCGATCATGCGCCGGTCGTGGTGGATTTCGACCTCTGATGCCGGATGGCGCCGTGGCGCCACGCTAAAAGGCCCGTCCCCTCTTTGACTTGCGCGCTGGCCTTTCATCAGGCAAAGTCGAGGCAATAAAAACAACAAGAGGGGAGGCAATCATGACAACTTCAGGCAGGCTGGCCGGAAAAGTGGCCGTTATTTCGGGCGGTGCATCCGGCATCGGACGCGCGACCGCGCTCCGCTTTGCGGCGGAAGGGGCGAAAGTCGCCATCGCCGATGTCAGCGACGACAAGGGTATGGATCTCGCGGAAAGCATGGGCCGGGAGGGGCATGATGTTTTCTTTCAGCATCTCGATGTGACGGAGCCGGAGGCCTGGGCGGATTTGATGGAGAAGACGGTGGATCGCTGGGGCCAGCTCGATATCCTGCTAAATTCCGCCGGCGTCGGCTGGATGACCCCGCTTCTTGAAACGGACCTGGAGGGGTTTCGAAAAGTCACCGGCATCAATCTCGATGGCACGTTCCTCGGCCTTCAGGCCGCCGTCCGCGCGATGAAGAAACTCGGAAAAGGCGGCTCCATCATCAATATCTCTTCGGTCCTGGGCCTTGTCGGGCTCTCTGGCCTTACCGCCTATGGCGCCAGCAAGGGGGGTGTGAAGCTTCTCACCAAGGCCGCCGCACTCGAATGTGCGGAGCTTGGCCTCAATATCCGGGTCAATTCGGTACATCCCGGTTATATCGAGACGCCGATGGTCATGCGCCGCTTCGACAAGATCGACAATCCGGCGGAGGCGCATAAGCATCTGACGCGCCAGCATCCCATCGGCCGTCTGGGCCAGCCGGAGGAAATCGCCGCGATGGTCCTGTATCTCGCCTCCGACGAATCCGCCTTTGTCACGGGCGCGGAATTCGTCATCGACGGGGGCTATACGGCGCGCTGACCCGCTTATTTTTGCCGGTACATGTAATAGCGGCCGGGCTGGACGCCTCCCGGGAGCTCCAGCGCCTCCCATTTTGCGACAGTGAAGGGCTGATCGCTCACAATCACCGCGCCGGGACCGAGCAGGGCGGGCAGGCTGACAGTGAGCGCCTCGGCGAGCGCAAGGCTCTGCGCCTTGTCGCCCGTGCCGATGTCGCAATGGGCAAGAACGGCAGGCTCCGGCAGCCGGGCCAGCATCACCGGCAGGGTTTCGCGAAAATCGCCGAGGATCATGAATTCCGGATCCGGGATGCAGTCGGGATGGGCCCGGACCTGCTTATCGAAGACGAAAATATCCCGCTCCGGCATCAGGCTGCGAAGATGGTCAAACGTCCGACCGTTGCCCAATCCCAGCTCCAGCGCCGGCCCCGGCAAGTCCCGGACGAGTTCCGCCGCCCGGTTGAGGCAGTCGCGCTGCGCCGTCACACGGCGGATAAAGCTGTCGAGCCGGCTCATCTTCTAGTCTCCTTCATTGACCATCCATTCTTCGATAACGTCCGC